>QMPG01000033.1 GCA_003648455.1 Bacteroidota bacterium | reverse complement strand
GATAGATAGTGGGGTGCAAAGCGGGAAACCCCGATTTAGTAATACCCAAATTTGGGGTTAATGAAATTCCCAAATTTGTTGGTATTACTTAATCGTAGAAAATTAATGAATTTTTCGGGTTAAGAGTTTAAATTATCTAAAATATAAATTATTTACACATTATGACATTCACAGCAATAGACTTTGAAACAGCAACCGGAAATAGAAATTCAGCCTGTGCTGTTGGCATTGTAAGTGTTGAAAACGGTAAAATAACAGACGAATATTACACTCTTATAAAACCACCAAACAACAAATATAATTGGCGTAACATTCAAGTGCATGGAATTACCGAAGAAGACACTCAAAATGCACCTGAATTTAACAAAGTGTATCCCGAAATAAAAAAACGTTTGCAAGGAAAAGTTGTAGTTGCTCATAACGAATCCTTTGACAGAAGTATATTGCAAAAAACAATGGCTAATAATGGTCTTGATTATTCCGAACTCAAACTCTCCGACCGTTGGGAATGCACAATGAAACTATGTCGTGCAAATAATAAATACCCTTCAGGCAAACTTAACGAATGTTGTGCTGTTGATAATATCACATTACAACATCACGAAGCACTTTCTGATGCCCGTGCTTGCGCAAAACTTTTTTTAATTGCCTTGGAAGAGATAAATTAATTAATAAGAAAAATATTTGCTATTATAAATAGACAAGAACCTTATATTAATACTTTCGGATACCAAATCGGAAAGAGCAGTATTACCGAATTACAAACTTATCTAGATTTTCAATAGGCAAATCAACAATTTTAATATTATCCACTCTTGAAAAGGAAGTACCGTGTTTACACCATTCAATAAAAATATCTACCTTGTACGCATCACCTTCTACTTCAATTAATACAGTTCTGTCAAGCTGATTTTTTACATACCCGAAAATACCTAATTTAATAGCTTCCTGATAAGTTTGATACCTAAACCCTACGCCTTGAACTTTTCCCGAAACAATAATCTTTACATGTTTTTTTTCAATATTATTGCTCATAATATGATAACTTAGTAAAAAATAAAATTATTAATCAATAACTTTTTTCCAGCCAATTTTTGAAAGATTAAAATAAATAATACCACCTGCAACAACTGATATTCCAATAAAAGAGAAACCTGTTACGAACTCGCCAAATATTATTTTACCAATTCCGAACAAACAAAACATAACCATTAAGCAACCTGCAATCCAATTAATAAATAAATTCAGATAACCTGTGTCTCCTTTTACTTCTGGCATATTTTTCGATATTTTTCTCCAACCAATACCACCGGGATGCACTTTTTTATAAAATTCTTTTAATTTTTCTTCTTTAGTAGGTTTGGTAAAAAATGTTACAATAAGCCAAACAATAGTCGACCAAGCAACAATGATAATCAGACTTTCTTCGAAAGGCATATCATATTTAAACTTTAAAACCGGATAAATAAAATATGGAGCAATCATTGCGGCTATTTCAGACCAAGCGTTAATCCTCCACCAGAACCATCGCAAAATCAATACTAATCCTATTCCTCCACTACACGACAAAACAAATTTCCAAGCATCGCTAATTTGATTAAACTGAGTAGTAACAATTAATGATAAAATTATTAATAAGACAGTAGTAATTCTTGATACTTTAACATAAAATTTTTCATCGGCATTTTTCTTAATAAAAGGGCGATATAAATCATTAATGATATATGAAGTTCCCCAAACTGTTTGTGAAGCAATTGTTGACATATAAGCCGCAAAAAAAGCAGCCATCAACAAACCTAATAAACCGGCAGGCATAATATCTCGAATTACCATAACATACGTAGCACCTTTATCGGGTTCACCCGGATATAAAACCAGAGCAACTAAAGCAACAATAATCCATGGCCATGGACGCAAAGCAAAATGAGCAATTTGAAACCATAAAGTAGCAAGCAATGAGTGCTTTTCGTCTTTAGCCGACATCATTCGTTGAGCGACATATCCGCCACCACCGGGTTCTGCACCCGGATACCAACTTGCCCACCATTGAACACCAAGATAAGCTACAAACGCAGTAACACCCATTTTTAACAAACCACCTGTTTGAGAATAATCGCTACTCTTGCTTGTGATATCCGGCATATATTTAAAAACCCATTCGGGTAATTTCTGTTTTAAACCTGCAACACCACCAATATCTGCATGATGAACAGCAAAAATTGCCAAAATTATACAACCTGTCATTGCAACAATAAACTGAAAAGTATCGGTAAACGAAATGCCCCACATTCCTGATAAAGATGAATAGATGGCAATAAAAACCATTAATACGGCAACAATCATTAAATGTGACGAAAATTGCAAGCCTAAAATTGAAACTTGGCTAAGTCCAAAAACTGTTAATTCGGGAAACATAACTTTCAAAATCTTCACCATTGCCAGGTTAACCCAAGCCATTACAATAACATTCATAAAAATGCCTATGTAAACACTTCTGAAACCACGCAAAAAATTAGCTACTTTACCCGAATAACGTATATCAACAAATTCACAGTCAGTCATAATACCTGCACGACGCCATAATCGTGCAAAAAAGAAAACCGTTAGCATACCGCCAAACAGCATATTCCACCACAGCCAATTACCTGCAATGCCATTTTGTGCAACTAACTCAGTAATGGCTAAAGGAGTGTCTGCTGCAAAGGTTGTTGCCACCATGCTAGTTCCTGCAATATACCATGGCAAACTTCTTCCGCTAATAAAAAAATCTTTAGTGCTTCTACTTGCTCTTTTAAACATATAAAAGCCTATTCCTAAACTTATTACAAAATATAAAGCTATTATACCCCAATCAATTATTTCCATTTTTTTATTTCTTTTCTAAATTCATTTATACGAAAGTAAGATATTCTTGATTTTTTACAATAAAGAATCAAAATATTTTTAGATAATATCTTAAAACTAAGAATCCACTCCGAAAAGTATTAATGTCAACCCGCTTTATTGATGCAAAAACGAAGTGAATTGCATGAATTAACGATGGATAGTGGAAAATAATGCGGGAACCGAACCGCAAGCTGGCGGTGAGCTCACGCAAGTAAACCCTGCATTAGAAATACCCAAATTTGGGGTTTTAAAAACACCAAATTTGTTGGTAATTCTTAAGCGTAGAAAAATTATTAATTTTTCGGGTTAAATTGCCGAGACATGACAGGTCCTCTATTATTCAAATTATCAGCAATTTACTTATACTATTTTTTATTACTACAAACATGTTATGTCTTTTCGGAGTAATCTCAATTATATAATATTTTTTTTAAATCATTAAAATTAGTAAATTTGTTTTTAAATGCTAAAACATATATGTAATATGAAACAAATATCAAAATTTAGTAAAATTTTTCTTCTGCTAATAAGTCTTATACTTATTGATTCGTGTGTTAGCGATAATACTGAAAAAAAGAAAAACAAAGACAGTAATATTTACGAAGTGGGAAACAATAAAAAAACTATTTTTAAATTACCTTCTCCTGTTGAGTTATTTGTCTTTTTACATGATAATAATGCTAAATTTAATAAAGGCATTTTAAACACACCAGACAACTCCAAAAAGTATTTTACAAATTTCAGCAAATTAATAAATTTCGGTATTTATGCTTCTGATTTAGCCTATTGTACTGTTTTTGGGCAGGCACAAGAAACTTTTGTTTACTTTAAAACCACCAAAAGTATAGGTGAAGATTTGGGTTTAAACGAAGGTTTTAACGAAATAATAATTAAACGTATTGAAAATAATCAATATCAAAAAGATTCCTTGTATCAAATAACTATGGATGCATATTGGGATGCATGTACTTATCTTGAAGACCTTGGCGAAAACAAAAAACTATCAATAATATTAGCCGGAGGATGGATTGAAAGTTTGCACATAGCTATAAACTCTGTTGATAAATTTTCACCTGAGAACAAAATTGTTATTAGAATTGCTGAACAACAGTTATTATTAGAAAATTTAATTGGCTCCTTTCAAACATTAAAAAAAGACAAGCATACTCAACAAATGTTAGCTAAACTCAATGAGCTTCAAACGTCGTTTGATAAACTTTATGATAATACAGATGTTATTATTACTGAAAATCAATTTATTGAGATTTCAAACAAAATTGAAAAAATAAGAAATCAATTAGTTAAATAATTCTAATATTGAATATCTTTTTATTGAATGATTTCGAAAAACCGTGAATAAATAAAAAAAAAATGAAAACAAAACTAATTTTTAAAATATTTCTCTTATCTATATTTTTCTTTAATATTTCAAATTATTCTTTTTCACAACGATGCGATAAAAAGAAATTTTACGACAAAAAAGACCTTGGCAATTATGATTACCGCGGACAATCAAGCTATTCGTTATTATCTCCCGGCGACACCGTTAAACTAAAAATTGTAGTTTATTCAGGTCAGGATTACCGTATTTTTACTGCTTGTGACCCTGCATTAGGTCAGGTAGAACTTAAACTTTCTAAACAAATAAAAAAAAGAAAAAAAATTATTAAAGAAATTACCAGCGAAGAAGTTCCAATTTATAAAAAAGATGAAGATGGAGAACTTGCTCTTGATGAGTGGGGTGAATATATTGAAGAAGGTTCAGAAACCATTCATGACACAATTTGGGGCACAAAAAAATATGTCGAAATTAAGCCCATATATAGTAGCATCAACAGTAGTGAACCTTTTTGGGAACAAAGCGTAAAAAAAACACAGGTTTTAATTGTGACAATTATCGTTCCCGAAGGTGATGGAGATATTGCAGGATGTTCAAGCATTTTAATAGGACACAGAACAACAAGAAAAAAACCAAAATTTAAAAAAATGTAAATTTGTTAATTTCTAATTCATAAAATTATCAAACACTATCTTATAAAAATAAAATTACTTTTATTATTTATTATTGCCTTGGTTTTGTTTTCATGTTCGAATACAAATACTACATCAAAGAACTTTAAACTGAAACAAGGCGATTTGCTTTTTCAAGACCTTGATTGTGGTCCTTTATGTTATGCTATTGAAAAAGTTACTACAGGATATAAAAATTCAAATTTTTCACATGTTGGTCTTGTAATAAAAAACAATGATGATGAATTGTGTGTTATTGAAGCTATATCAAAAGGTGTTAGCCTTACTCCTGTTGACACATTTTTAAATCGCAGTATTAATTCAAATAATAATCCTAAAGTTATTGTAGGTCGCCTTAAATCGAAATATGATAAAGTCATAAATATTGCAATTGAAAAAGCGATGAAATTAATTGGCAAACCCTATGATAATATTTTCATTATTGGTGACAGCTCTTATTATTGCTCAGAGCTTATTTATGAAATATTTTCATACAATAACGAACCAATATTTAAGCTTTATCCAATGACTTTTAAAAATCCTGAGACAAATAAAACTTTTATTGCTTGGCAAGAGTATTACAACAAACTAAAAGTTGATATTCCTGAAGGAAAACCCGGTTTAAATCCCGGAAGCATATCTCGCTCAAATGCAATTAATATTGTTCATGTTTATGGTTATCCTTCGGGATGGGAGCGTTAGTTGAAAGTATAAAGTTGAAAATTGAAAGTACATATTTTTCATAATATTTGTATTTTTGACCTTTTAAACGAAATGAAAGAATGAAAATAATTTGCATAGGTCGAAATTATGTCGACCACATAAATGAATTTAAAAATGATAAGCCAAAAGAACCATTATTCTTTTTAAAACCTGAAACAGCATTAATTAGAAATAATCATCCATTTTTTTATCCTGATTTTTCAAATAGGATTGATTATGAGACTGAAATTGTAATAAAAATTTGCAAACTCGGGAAAAATATTCAAACTAAATTTGCCCATCGTTACTACAATGAAATTGCAATAGGTATTGACTTTACTGCTCGCGATATTCAACAAAATGCAATAAAAAACGGCTTGCCCTGGGAAATAGCAAAAGCGTTTGATGGCTCAGCTCCAATAAGTAAATTTATTAATATATCGGAGTTTAAAGATGTTAAAGATATAAATTTTTCTTTAAGCTTAAATAATGAAATTGTACAAAAAGCCAACACCAAAGAAATGCTATTCTCTTTTGATGATATTATTGCTCATGTGTCAAAATTTTTGACGTTAAAAATAGGAGACTTAATTTTCACAGGAACTCCATCGGGTGTGGGTCCTGTAAAAATTAACGACCGCCTTCAGGCATCGATTGAAGATGATATTATGCTAAATTTTATTGTTAAATGATTTAATACTAGAAAAATTACAAATTTTCAGAGCTGCTATTTTACTTTAATAACAAGATATTTTGATACGCTCCAAAATTTCTTAGGATTAGTAATTACAAGACTATCAACTTTATCTTCACCATAAATCTTATATGAATCTGTAGGATGGTTTGTAATTAGTTTAGCTTTTTTCATAAATATTTCAATAGTCTTTGTTTTTGAAATATCAATTTTAGTAAAATAATCTTTATTAAAATCGTGCATAAGTTTTCGAACACCGCCTATTCCGACAAAGCCACCTTTTTTAGAAATAATTTTCTGCTCCTTTAATTCTTTGTCAGTACCAAAAACATAATATGCAGTATTTAGTTCGTTTTTTTGCTCTACAATAACTTTTGTCTTTTGAGTATTTTGAAAAAACAAAGTATCAATAGCTAAGTTTAAACTGTCAATTTCGATATTTAAACCGGCTAGTTTATTTTTTAATCCGGATATTTCTAAATCTTTTTCTTGCAATTGTGTTTTTAATCGCTCAATCATTTTTTTAAATTCCTTCATTTTTAAGTTTGATGCTCTCAACTTTTTACTCAAAGATTCTATTATCTTTTTATTTTCAATCATCTTTTCGTAAATTGATTTAACATCGTTTGATATTTTATCTTTTACATTCTGATTTAACTCAATATTTTTTTGAGTGTTTAAAGAAATAATTTTTTCTTTCTTCTTAATCTGTTCAAGGTTGTCAGAAATATCATTTAATGATTTAACAAAATCAGTTAGTAAGGAATCTTTTTGTTGAGAAGCTACAGCAAGACTGTCATTTTTGACTTGTAATTGTTCAACTTTTTGCTGATTACATGCTACTAATAATATTATTGGAATTAAAAAAACTAACTTCTTCATAATTTTAATTTAATAGTTTAAAAACGATTTTTCTTTCTAATTTATATTATAACTAACTATGATACAACAAAATTATTGTCTTTATTTTCGAATTGCAAAGCAATAAACTCATTTATTTTAGTGTGTAGTTCTTTAATTTTATCATTTTTAGGTAAATAATTAAAAATAATTTCTAAATATTTATTTTCATTAATAATTTTGTAAGTGCGAATAAAATTAATATCAAATACCCAACCAATTTGTAAAAGTTTAAAATCATTAAGTACTTTTAAATCTTCGAGTTTTGCCATCCGTCCATGCATTAAATCATTCAATACTTTTTCAGAAACCTCATCATTATCAGGCAAATCGAGTTCAATGGCGGGATTTTTTTCTTTATTTGAGCGGGAATAATACTCAGTAACAACTCTGAAAATATCACTTTTATCGGCATCACGAATTAACTTTGTGAATAAAAGACATTTGTCTGACTCCTTTTTTGGCAAATCAAGTTTGTTATGATATAAGATGCAACGCAAAATAAAATCGGCAGTAGAATTTTTAAGATTACTTAACACATCTTTCTCTCTCAAAACATTTATTCCGAGTATTGCATGATTTTCTGATTTCCCATCAACAAATGTGCGATATCGTGCATATTGTTCAAAACGTCCTATATCGTGAAATAACGCAATAAGCTCGGCTAAATATAAATCGTTCTGTGATAAATTAATGCTTTTACCAATATCAATTATTGCTTTGCAAACATTATAAGTATGAACTTTTTTAATATTAATATTTTGCTGCAAAACCTCATCTTCACAACTAAAGCTATTTACATATTTAGTAAACCAATCTTTATAATAAGTTAACTCCTCAAATGTAACCTGAACCATTATTATTATAAATTTTAATAAAAAAAGGTAAATAGATTGTCCTATTTACCTTTGTAAAGTAATAAAAAATATTTGGTATTTATATTATCTATCAAATATATTAATCTAAAATATCACGACCAAGGTTAACTTTTTTCTGAGTATGATCACTATCATAATCAAAAACGATATCGCCGGTGTCTTTTAATAATTTAATAAAATTCAAATCGTACCAAATAATTGCTTTTCCTACACTTATGCCGGATAGAATATTAATTACTGCGTTACCGCTGTTATAAGAAGAAACTTTAAATTTTGAATTATTACTTATTTTAACGGCATCGAAATAAACCGCTTTACTATTGTCTGTACGAATAGTAACAACTCCTTGTGAATTTTTTAAAAACTGTACTCTTCCAATATTGTCATAAATATTAGGTGATGCTTTTTTAAAACTTGGGTTGTATTTATCTAAAGCGTTTTGTGCCATTTTTCCCGGCAACGATATTCCACTGTTGTTAATTAAATGAATAACAGCAAACAAACCTGCAATAGATTTATTATATTGTTGAGAAATAAGCTTATCGTTTTCTGTTTTTAAAGTGGTAATAGGATTAAATGCTGTGTAATCGTTAAAAGACACATTGCTAACACTCAGTCCTGTTGTAGCTGTTAGCGAACCTGTTAAATAAGCAATACCGGAAGAATCGATTGAAACTCCATAGTTATTAAAAGTTTCTGATTCGTTATACACTTTATAAGAAATTCGCTTACCATCGGGATTAAAACTTGCCATAAATATATTATTAATGCTGTCTAAAGCTTCAATTCCGGCTTGACTAACCCATTTTAAACCACCTTTTGCACTAAGTTTTGCTAAAAATACATCACCAAAACTTTTAACTTTTAACAGATGACTTCCAAATTTAATATCTTTGTTAAATGAACCGGTAACATAATAACAATTATTATCATCTAATTCAATACCATAAGCAATGTCATTACCTTGTCCGCCTACTTTATATGCGTATTCAACTTCACCATTTTTATTATACTTTGCAATAAAAATATCGTTGGTATTATTTGTTGATTTTAAGTTATGTTTTCCAAAAGTTGCTTCACCTTTAAAATATCCTGTTACATAAGCATTACCTTCTTTGTCAAAAACAATATCCTGACCATTGCTCCCATGGTTACCTCCTGCTTTGTAAACTAAATCCCAAATTTTGCGTTTCTTTTCAGCTAAATTCTGATGATTATTTAGTTCAACAACTTTTGCTGCAACATCTTTAAACTGAGGCATTACTCTACCAATTGGCGCATTTACATAGGTTGCATCACAAATTATATATTTTTGTCCTTTATAATTTACATAATCTCCTTCAACATTCTCGCTAAATTTAACTGCTGTTGACATATGACCAGGGTAGTTCAATCCAATTACATCAATATCTAACAATTGTCTCACAAGATATGAAAATAACACTGAGCGGTCTTCACAATCAGAATATGGATAATAAAACAATTCATCAGGAAAATAAAACTTTTCTTTACCAAATTGTTGTTGGTCTGTTTTATAAGCAAATGCTGTTTGTACAAAATTTAATAAAAGGCTAACTGCCTCTGTTTCAGATTTATCTTTAATTAAGGGGAGCAGTTGCTCAGCCAAGGTTTCTTTTGTTACTGTAGATACGGCAGCATCAAAATACACTTTAATATCTGATAAAGGATAATCTTTATAAAAATCAATTGAGTTTTGATTATATTTTATTTTAATTGGATAATCTTGTCCCTCATAGTTAAAATTAAAACTTTTTTCTTTAATATTTTCAGCAGTATTAATTGGACTGCTAATATCTAGATCCATAATAACATTTGCTTCAGGGAAATCTTTCTTATAAGTAAAAACATCTTTTTGCTTTGCGTCTATTAAATAAAATTTAACATTGTTAAAAGTAAAAAAGGATACTCCATAAATATTATTTACTGAAGGCAATAAAAGATAAAGTGAATTATTTTTATATGCCAATCTAGCTTTATAATTAGATTTGATTAATAAGAACCACTCAACAAAAGTAGCGGCATTTTTAGAACCGGGAGCAATTTGTTTTGCTGCTTTTTTAATTAACAAATAATATCCCCAGTCATTAAGATTCATGTCTGACTTATATTCCAACATTTTGTTAATTAAATGGTTATAATTAATCTTTGCCATTTTATCCCAATTCTCGCTAATAACTTGCTCCGATATTTTTGACGGGAAAGTGTTAAGAAATTTTTGGTCATAATCAAAAGCTACATTCTTTCCATAAAACCTGAATTGTTTATGTCTGGTTGGGAACTTTTCGGCTTCACTTTTTTGAACAATAGGCAATTTTGGTGGAACTTTTACAGTTGGTTTTGCTACCGGTTTTTCAACTTTTATTGTATTCACAACCTTAGCTGCTTGTTCGGGTTTATAAACAGGTTTTCCTACAGGTTTTGGTTTTGCAGGTGGTTTCTTATTTACAAATAAATCAAATTTTTTCCATTCTTGTTTTAGATAATCTGAGTATTCTTTGTCTAATTTCTGGATATACTCATCACGCTCTTTTACAAATTTTGCAAAATTTTCCTTTTCCTTTTGCTTATAATCAGCAAATTCTTTTTTTTGTTGTTTTAACCATTCCTCATAAGTTTGAGAATAAACTTTTGTTGAAAATAATTGAAGAATAAAACCAAACAACAAAATATACAATAATTTAGAACTTGTTTTCATGTGTTAAGAATTTTTGTATTTAATTAATATCTAAAAGATTAAAAATTACAATGCAATTTACAATATTATTTTGTTAGATGCTAAAAATTTTTATGAAACAACATAAATAATAGGTCACTTTAAAATTCGGGTGGATTAGGCATAAATTTATATTTTCAATCCAATAATTAAAACATCATCAATTTGTTCAATATCACCTCTCCAGTTATCAATTGTTTCATTTAAGATGTCATGCTGTTCGCTCATTGGTTTTTGATTAATATCAATAAGTAATTGTTTAAATTTCTTAGACATAAATTTTCGTCCTGTCTCTCCTCCAAACTGATCTGCAAATCCATCAGAAAAGATATATAATTTATCATCTTTTTCTAGCTCAACTTCATTGTTTTTAAAATCAATTCCTTCTTTAAAATAAAATCCAATTGGCATACGGTCGGCTTTAACCTGTATTAATTCATTATTCCGAATCAAGTACAATGGATTGTAAGCACCTGCAAATTGTAATTTTTTTCTGTCATCATCAATAAGGCATAGAGCAATATCCATTCCGTCTTTCGATTCTCCTTCTTTCCCGGTTTGATGCAAAGCTTTAATCACATGATTACGTAAACTGTTCAATATTTCATTTGCATCATTAATATCTTCTCTGTTAGCAATCTCGTTTAAAAAAGCAACTCCGAGCATGCTCATAAAAGCTCCCGGCACACCATGCCCTGTACAGTCTGCGGCAACAACAATTGTTTTACCGTTTTTTTGCTTCATCCAATAATAATCGCCACTGACAATATCCCGAGGACGGAACAAAATAAAATGCTCCGGTAATATTTCTTCCCTGTATTCTTCAGATGGCAATAAAGCCCTTTGAATTCTGCTTGCATATTGAATACTATCTGTTATACTTTTCTTTTGTTCAGCAATTTGGTCTCTTTGTTTTACTACTTCTGCTGTTCTCTCAGCTACTTTTTGCTCAAGAATCATTTTCTCTCTAATCAATTTTTTTTCTCTGGTATGAATAAAGATATATAATGAAAACAATGCAATAAGAACATATAAAATATAAGCAACAGTTGTTCTCCACCACGGCGGTGTTATTAATATTTTAACATTTACTCCTTCTTCATTCCAAACATTATCACTATTAGAGCCTTTCAGTCTAAAAATATAATCTCCGGGAGGCAAACCGGTATATGTTGCTTTACGGTTATTTGCATCACAATTTGTCCAGTTAACATCCAATCCTTCAAGAAAATACGAATATTTATTTTTAGATGGGTCGGTGTAATCTAAAGCTGAAAATTCAAAAGCTAAAAAGTTTTGATTATACTTTAACTTTATAAATTTCTTTTGATAAATTAAACTGTCAAATTTATATTCTTTACCGAATAATGTGAAATTATCGACTACTACATTTGGTTTGTTATTATTAATGCTATCTGGGAAAAATTTTAAGAAACCTTTATTTGTAAACAAAATTACTTCTCCCTTTGGAGATTTAAATCTATCTGGATTTCCTAAAAAATAATATGATGTAAAATCAGAAGCTCGAAAAAAATTAACACAAGTTTCATCGCTTTTTTCAAATTTTGTTAAACCTTTTAGACTGGTTATCCATAAATTATTGCGTCCATCATCAAGCATTCCATTAATACTGTTATCTACCAACCCATCATCAATTGTGTATAGCCTGAATTCATTTTTATTTTTATCAAATTTATACAAGCCATTATTGGTATAAATCCATATCAGACTGTCTTTATCTTGGTAAACATTACAAAATCCTAAATCAGGACAATCATTAATTTCATATTTTTTTAATTTGAAATCTTTGTCTATCTCATATAAATTAGGTAAAGCAGCAACCCAAATATTTCCATCGTAAGCTTGATAAATATTCCCTTCGGTTAAAGAAGTATATCTTATCTCTTCGTCAAATTTCAGAATATGTTCTATTTTTTTTTGTTTGGGGTTAAATTTATAAACTCCATTGGTTGTTCTAATTAAAAAGTCTCCTTTTTTTGTTAATAGAACAAATTTTATAAACTTTTTATCTACCTCAAAAATATCTTCATAATTAAGCTTAAAGCTTACAAAATCTGTTATTTTATGTTTTATTCTATTATAATGATATATTCCATCTAACGAAAAGAGCCATAAGTTGTTATATAAATCTTCAGCCATAGTGCAAACCTTATTCTTCACACTATCGTTGTTTACTACTACTGCATTAATTCTGACACTGTCGGTTACTCTTTTCGATATTCGGTTAAAATTAATTAATCCGTTATCAACAGAAATCCACAAATTGTATTGACTATCTTCAAAAATATCGTTAAAATAATAATCTCTAACATTAAATGTTTTATCATAATTAAAAAAATTCTTACTGATGGGAAATTTTCTTATTGCCTTATTTCTCAAGTTATAACTATACAATAAGTTATCTTTTCCTCTATACCAAATCGTCTTTTTCTTATCAATGCAAACAGGATACTGCGCATACCTTTCAACATCAAGATTATAGTGCTTGAACCTTGATTTTTTCAATCTATTTAAACCTTCAAATGTTGCTACCCACAAATTATTCGATTTATCATCATAAAATTTAATTATTTTATTGTCATACAATCTGTTTTCATTATCAGCAGTATACTTATAAAAAATATCTTTCTTTTTATCATATATATTTAATCCATTATCTGTTCCAACCCATATATTTCGGTCATTGTCCTGATAAATTGTATAAATTGTATTGCTTGTTAATACTGATTTGATATTTGAATTTTTAAATACTCTGAATTTATTTTCATCAATATTATATTTAATTAAGCCTGTATTTGTTCCAATCCAAAAATCATTTTCATTATCCTGATAAAACATTAAATAAGAACTTTCAAAATCACTGCCTAATAGCTTACAATAATCTATATTATAATTAATAAAAGTATTTTTTTCTTTAACATATTTGTGAATTCCCTTATCGGAAAGAAAGCAAAAACTACCATTATTGTCGATTAACAAATCTTTTATTGAGTTTGATGAGATATAATTATCTGGGTAATAATCTTTAATAATGTTTTGTTTAAAATACTCTTTTTGATTTGGCGACAAACAAAACAATTGTATGCCATAAAAATTAACCTTATCGGGTGGTTCTCCGTCCCATTTTTCCGAGGAATTTGAATTGTCTGATTTGTAGTTTAACTTATACTTCCCTTTTTTAAGTTTTAATAAATCAATTTGAACTTTATTCTTTGTAGAGCCACCTGCATACTTAAGTTTTTTATAGTTCATTTGCCAAATAGTCTTGTTATTTTGACTAATAAATCCATAATCGTACAATGTACTGTTGTCTGCTTCACCGGCTGAAACAACTAAAATGTCTTTATCTTCTTTTAATTCAAAAATTATTGATGTATCTGCATCATTACCAATATCAACTAATTTGCATGTGGCAGTTTGCGAAACAATAAACGAATCGACATAAGACAAAGCATTAGGTGAATATAATGGTAACGATTGTTTAAAATACTCAGACTGCTTAGTTAATTTATTAAATTTTAATAATCCTTTTTCGCTTGGACCAATCCATAAATTATTGTTATTATCTTCAATAATTTTTGCTTGTAAATCAAAATGATGTTTGGTAATAGAATCGTAATCGAAATTTAATTTCTCATCTTTAAAAGGAAAATACTGGTCGTAATGCAGTAACCATAAAACGCCTGATTTATCATAATAAATATTTGCAATATCGTTATATGGCAATGAAGTAGAGTCTTTAGGGTTCTTTTTAAATAATTTATAATCGTAGCCATCATAACGAACTAATCCACTTCGCGTTGAAAACCACATAAACCCCAAATTATCTTGAACTATTCCTGTAATAAAACCTAAAGACCTACCGCTTTTGTTAGTAATTTGCTCAAATTGTAAACGCTGCTTTTGTGCATTTACATTAGAAACAAAAAATATTGTAATAAATAAAAACAACAAAATTATTTTTTTCATTTGTTTATATTTTTGGATTTAGCTGATTTGTAATTATTTATAGTTCAGGAAAATTCAGTTAAGAAATTAAAATTTGGTGTATATAAAAAAAAATTCCTAATTTCAAGTTTCAAATTTCATTATATAATCATTCCCTTCCCTGAAAATCAGGACAAATTGTGTATCAAAATTTACTTGTCATGAGGCATATAAATATCTTCGTTCTTTGTTTGCAGCAAATGACAGGCAAGCATTTATTTGATTTTCTTTTAATTCAGGATAATCTGCTATAATTTCTTCTCGTATCATTCCGTTTGACAACCACGAAAGAACATCATAAACGGAAATTCGTGTGCCTTTTATAATTGGTTTTCCAAATCTTTTTTCTGTATTTATTTCTATGTATTTATTAAATTGTATCATAAATTTTAATTTTATACAAATTTAACCATTTATTCTGTTTTTCTCAATTTTATTTTTTGCTTCCTTCGCATAAAGATTAACTTAGGCATTGGATTAACATTTCAGTAAATATACTTAAACTAGTTAAAAAAATTAATTAATTTTGTGTAAAAAATTATGACTACTAATAAACACCTGTCAAGTTTAATATCATTATTTGAAAAATGGGCAGGCGAAAAATCAACTGGTTCATACAAATTACCACAATCGGGTTCAAACCGAATATATTATAGAATAATTAGTAAAAATAAAACTGCTATTGGTGTTTTTAATAATAACAAAAAAGAAAATATTGCTTTTATAGAATTCACAAAAACTTTTTTAAAAAACGAACTAAATGTTCCACAAATTTATGATGCAGATTTGTCTAACAATATTTATCTGATTCAGGACTTAGGCGACTACACTCTTTTTAATTTTATTCATGAACCGGAAACTAGCGAAAAACAAATCTTAAATATTTACAAAGATGTTATTGAGCAACTGCTTAAATTTCAAGTTGGCGCTACCGGAGATATTAATTATAATGGTTGTTACCCTCGTGCCTCATTCGACAAGCAATCAATTTTATGGGATTTGAATTATTTTAAATACTATTTTCTGAAACTGGCAAAAATCAATTTCGACGAGCAGGAGCTTGAAGATGATTTTAATAAACTTGCCGACTATTTGCTCACAACAGACTGCAATTATTTTATGTATCGCGATTTTCAATCACGAAATATAATGCTTCATAATTACACTACTTACTTTATTGATTATCAAGGAGGCAGAAAAGGTGCTTTACAATACGATTTAGCTTCTTTGCTATATCAAGCTAAAGCTGATTTACCGCAAAACATTAGAGATGAGCTTCTTAATTATTATATTATCAAAGCTAAAGACCTAACTGATATTGATGAAAAAGAATTTATCAAATTTTACTATGCTTATGTTCTTATTAGAATTATTCAGGTGCTTGGAGCTTATGGTTACAGAGGGTTTTACGAAAAAAAATCATATTTCATTCAAAGCATCCCTTATGCCATTGAAAACCTTAAACATGTGTTAAAAAAAATTAATATCCCGATTAAAATACCTGCTTTGAATAATGTTTTAAATCAAATTATAAATTCGCAAGAACTTACTGTTAAACAAGACATTAAAAAATCGGATAAACTTACAGTTACAATTACAAGTTTTTCATACAAAAAAGGTATTCCTATCGATATATCGGGAAACGGTGGCGGCTTTGTTTTCGATTGCAGGGCAAATTCCAATCCGGGCAGATATGACGAATATAAACAGCTAACAGGAAAAGACAAACAAGTAATTGATTTTTTTAAAAAAGATAAACAAATATTCAATTTCTTGGAGAAGATTTATTCTATTGTTGATTCGTCGGTTGAAATATATATTGAAAGAAATTTCTCGAATCTTATGGTTAATTTTGGCTGTACCGGTGGACAACATCGTTCGGTTTTTTGTGCTGAAAATTTCGCTAAGCATATCGAAAATAAATATAATGTTAATGTTGTTATTCATCATACGGTTGTTGACAGCTCAGAGTTTAGAGTTGGAAATTAAGAATTTTGGGTTATATTGGCGACGGGGCGACTTGGCGAAAGGGCGACGGGGCGAAAATGCGATGGGGAGACAGGGATACTTTGCGTGAAATATAAAAAAAATTGCGTCTTTGCGGTGAAAAAAATAAAACCACAGAGAGCACAGAGAATCACAGAGAAATGAATTGTTTAATTGTTGAAAATTTTAGAGTATGAAATTGAATTAATTAAAAACTTCTTTGCGTCTCTGCGTCTTTGCGGTGAAAAAACAAAGAGATCATAAAGAAATAAATTGTTCAATCGTTAAATGTTTTAGAGT
>QMPG01000032.1 GCA_003648455.1 Bacteroidota bacterium | reverse complement strand
TTGGGTAAAATGTGTATTATAAAAAATATCGCCCTGTAAAGGGCAGCTTAAAAAAATAAATATCCAATAATGTTTTAAGTTTGTAACTTAAAACACATTCTATTTTGTTAAACAGGATTAAGTTACAAACTTAATCCATATAAAATAATAATTAATCTATCCCCATAATTATTATAACGAAAATATCTTTGGAGTGACTAATAACCTGAGTTCAATATAAAATATTAACTTGTCCTTTCAGGACGTCAAAATAATTTTTAATCTAACCCGAGGCGTTGCCATCGGGCTAAATTAAATTGGGCTTTCAGCCCAGATTATAATGATTCTCCATAACTTTTTAAAGTGAGCCGAAATCTCTAAATTAAAGCGTTGTTGATTCTACGGGATTCCTCTCCGCCAGTGGCGGATCGGAATGACAGCATAAAAAAACCCCCGATTAGAATCGAGGGCTAATTTTATTTTTAATAATATCTAATTGATTTTCATTTTTTCAAAGATGCTTTATTCTTCGAATATCCCAACTTTAAACTTTAAACTTTCCCCTCTAAGCCACTTTAAGCTTTTTCATATTAATATTTTGCAGTTTACTCTGAGCATATTTTAATGTAACATTCATCTTCTTTGTATTACTAGAAGGTAGTTCAAACATTGCATCAATCATAATAGCTTCACAAATAGAACGTAACCCCCTTGCTCCCAACTTAAATTCAATTGCTTTATCAACAATATATTCTAAAGTTTTTTCATCAAAGGTAAGTTCAATACCATCAATGCTAAATAATTTTGTATATTGTTTAATAATTGAATTTTTTGGTTCGGTTAAAATATCGCGTAGCACTTTTCTATCCAGAGGATTAAGATAAGTCAACACAGGTAAACGACCAATTATTTCAGGAATAAGACCAAACGATTTTAAATCTTGAGGAGCAATATACTGCAAGAGATTTTTTCTGTCAATTCTCTGTAAATTTTTGCTAGCTTCAAATCCTACAACCTGAGTATTTAATCGCTGTCCGATTTTTCTCTCAACACCATCGAAAGCACCACCACAGATAAATAAAATATTTTTTGTATTAACAGGAATCAACTTTTGTTCAGGATGTTTTCGTCCGCCTTGTGGTGGCACGTTAACAACCGAACCTTCGAGTAATTTAAGCAAACCCTGTTGCACACCTTCACCCGAAACATCACGAGTTATTGAAGGATTATCACTTTTACGTGCAATTTTGTCAATCTCATCAATAAAAACAATACCCTTTTCAGCTGCACTAACATCATAATCAGCTGATTGCAACAATCGTGTTAAAATGCTTTCAATGTCTTCACCAACATAGCCGGCTTCAGTAAAAACTGTAGCATCAACAATAGTGAAAGGAACATGAAGCATTCTTGCAATTGTTTGTGCCAATAATGTTTTTCCGGTACCGGTCTCACCTACAAGAATAATGTTTGACTTTTCAATCTCAACATCATCTTTAGTATCTTTTTGCATCAACCGTTTGTAGTGATTATAAACAGCTACTGATATAAATTTTTTGGCATCATCCTGACCAATAACATATTGATCAATAAATTTTTTAATCTCAATGGGCTTCATAAGTTTAATGCTATCAACATCAAACTTATTCTTGCTTTTCATTTCCTCTTGAACAATATTGTAAGCCTGCTCAATGCAATTGTCACAGATAAACCCTGACATGCCTGCAATCAACATATTTACATCTTTCTTCTCTCTACCACAAAATGAACATTTATCCATCAATAAAAAATTGTTAATTGTTAATTATTAAATTGCTATTTAGAAATAAAAAAAAATAATTCTTTTTATTTATACTTTAAAATTGTTGAGACTACTCCGAAACTAAAGATATCAATTTATAGCCGCTTAGCGGATTTATAACAAATTGATGTACAGGTTCATAGCTTTCAGCCTTTTTGTAAAGTTAACCGCTTAGCGGCTTTTCAAATCTAAAATCTAAATTATTTTTTAATTTTATTCGAAATCAATACTTCATCAATCATTCCATACTCTTTAGCTTCCATAGCTGTCATCCAATAATCTCTATCAGAATCTTTTTCAACTTTTTTAAAAGTATTACCTGAATGTGTTGCAATAATTTGATATAGTTCCTTTTTCAACTTCATAATCTCTCTTGCAGTAATCTCAATATCAGAAGCTTGACCTTGAGCACCTCCCATTGGCTGATGAATCATAACACGCGAATGTTTCAAAGCAGAACGTTTGCCTTTTGTTCCTGCTGTTAATAACACAGCACCCATTGATGCTGCCATTCCTGTACAAATTGTAGCAATATCTGAACTAATATATTGCATAGTATCATAAATACCAAGACCTGCATAAACAGAACCTCCCGGAGTGTTGAAATAAATTTGAATATCTTTTGCAGGATCTGAAGATTCTAAAAATAACAATTGTGCTTCAATAATATTAGAAACATCATCATCAATTGGAACACCCAAAAATATTATTCTATCCATCATTAACCGCGAAAAAACATCCATTTGAGCTACATTTAGCTCACGTTCTTCAATAATTGTTGGTGACAGATAACTATTTGTAAAAGAAGAATAACCATCTAAAGTTAAACTGCTTATTCCTTTATGCTTAATTGCATATTTTCGAAATTCATCTTTAGGTATCATAAACTGTATTTTTAATTTGCAAATAACTTATTAAATTCATCAAAAGTCATCTCTTTGTTTTCAACTTTTATTGTTTCTTTAATGAATTCAATTATATTTTTCTCTAATCTTGAATCAGCAATTTTTCTTTTATCTTCTGGCTTTTCTAAAATACTTTTAGAATAATTCTCAAGTTGTTCTTCAGGTAAATTACGCATTCCATATTGTCTAAATTGTTGCATGGTAACTTTCTTTGCTTCTTCAAGAATTTCTTCGTCCGTAACTTTTATTTCGTGACCTTTAACAATTTTATCTTTAATTAATTGCCATTGAAGATCTTTTTGGAAGTTATCATAGTCTTTATCAAGCATTTCTTGTGTTAGCTCTTTGTTTGATAATAACAACCAACGTTTTAAAAATTCATCCGGTAAAGCTAGTTTAGTTTTCTTAACTAACTTATCTTTAACGTCAATTAAAAGTTTATAATTGCTTTGTTCGTCAAAATCTTTTTTAATTTCTTCTTTTATTTTAGCTCTGAATTCCTCAAGAGATTTTACATTTCCTGCTCCGTAAATTTTGTCGAAAAGTTCTTGATTCACTTCACCACTTACAAATTTTGTTATCTCCTTAATTGTAAATTGAAAATCAGAATCTAATTTTTCTGCTTCTTCTTTCGAAATACCTAACATTGAAGAAATCTCTGTAGCATTTGGATAAGCTTTTTTAATATTGAATGTTATAATCTGACTAACATTAGCACCAACAAAAGATTTTTTAATTTTTTCATCTTTCATTACCTGTAAAGAAATTATGGCATCTTCTTTTGTAATACCTCCTTCGAGGACTTTACCTTCTTTATCAAGTTGAACCATGTCGCCTTTTAAAATCTCATTATCTTCAACAACATCAACTTTTTCAGATGTACCATAAAATTTTGTATGACTTTCAATTGTTTTGTCAATTAAATCATCGCCAACTTCAATATCATAAAAAGTTACTTTATCTCTTTTAGATAAATTTAATTCAAACTCAGGTGATAAAGCAATATCAAAAGCAAATTCAAATTCTGTTTGATTATCCCAATCAATAGGTGCTTGTTCTTTAATGCTTGGTAAAGGCTCACCAAGAATATTTAATTTCTCATCAATAATATGTTTTGTTAGACTTTCTGAAAGAATTTTGTTTATTTCTTCAGCCAAAACAGTTTTCCCATACATTTTTTTCACTAATCCCATAGGAACCTTTCCCGGTCTAAATCCGTCGATCTTGGCTTTTTTCTTATAGTCTTTCAACACATTATTTACTTTCTCTTCGTAGTCTTCTTTCTCAAGTTTAATTTTGAGCGTTGCATTTAACTCATCGATGTTTTCTTTTGTAATGTTCATGAGTGTTTTTTTAATTAGATAAAGTTACTAAATTTTAAAAAAACCGCCAAAACTGTTATTCAAAATCAGTAAAGGCGGCTTTATACAAATGAATTATAATTTTGTTTTAATTGTGCGGATGAAGGGACTCGAACCCTTACGCCTCGCGGCACTAGATCCTAAGTCTAGCTCGGCTACCAATTACGACACATCCGCAAAATTTTTGGCAAAGATATATATTATTTTTTTTAAAATAATAATATTTAAACATTTTTTTTCTGCCAATTAATTTTATATCAAATTTGTTGATTACAGATGTTGCTTATATTAATTTATTATTAACCCGCTTATTCATGCAAAAACTAAGTAAATTGCATGAATAAGCAATGGATAGAGGGATGTAAAGCGGGAACCGAACCTCCAGCTGGCGGTGAGCTCACGCAAGTAAACCACGCATTAGAAGTACCCAAATTTGGGCTTATTAAAAACAGCAAATTTATTGGTAATTCTTAAGCGTAGAAAAATTGTGAATTTTTCGGGTTAAGCTGTGGTCGCAATTATTATAGAAATAATAGTACTTTTGTAATAAATATAATATATTAATTTTACTATAAATTTATTTTTCCAAATATTTAAACTTTTATTAAAAAAGTATAATTTAGCATGCTTAATTTTTCTCTGAAATGATAAATGATACATATAGGCATAAAGGACTAAGAAAAATTCTTGTTGACGAAATAAAAGCATATGGTATTGTTGATAATAATGTTCTTTCAGCAATTAACACAGTTCCCCGACATTTGTTTATGGAAAGTGGTTTTATTCAATTTGCATATAAAGACAATGCATTCCCTATTGGTGCCGGACAAACTATTTCTCAACCATATACTGTTGCAGTACAATCGGAATTGCTCGAAATAAAAAAAGGTGATAAAGTGCTTGAAGTTGGAACAGGTTCAGGTTATCAAGCTGCCGTGTTGGTTGAAATGGGTGCTAAAGTTTTTACCATTGAGCGCCAACGTGAGCTATTCTTAAAATCACAAGCCTTATTAAAAAAACTGGGATATAAGCTTCAATTTTTTTATGGCGATGGATACAAGGGCTTGCCAACATACGGTCCTTTTGATAAAATTATTGTAACAGCGGGAGCTCCTTTCATTCCCGAAGAGTTAAAACAACAACTAAAAATTGGAGGTATTCTTGTTATTCCTGTTGGGAAAAATATTCAAAAAATGACCAAAATAGTAAGAATATCTGAAAATGACTACAAAATTACCGAGCATGGTGATTTTTCATTTGTTCCTTTTTTAAAAGGAAAATCAAAGTAGTTATTAAACATCTAATAAAAATTAGAAGAATTGATTTTTGTTTTTTATTTTTGAAAAAAATTACTTTTTGAATAAAGTAATTTATTGTCATTAGCTTCGCTAGAGACAACCAGTATCTTAATTTTTAACCTTATTATTTAATAACTATGGAGAAATTAACAAATCTAAACCCCAATAGGCTAGAAAGCTTTTTACAAAAACCTGCCTCTCAATTTACTAAAAACGATATAATAAATTTTATTGAAGAGAACAATATCAAAATGCTTAATTTTCGTTATGTAGCCGAAGACGGAAAATTAAAAGCATTAAATTTTGTTATTAACAGCAAAGAACATCTTGATTCTATTTTAACAACAGGAGAAAGAGTTGACGGTTCAAGTTTATTTTCATACATAGAAGCCGGTTCAAGCGATTTATATGTTTTACCTCGATACAAAACAGCTTTTATTAATCCTTTTGCTTCAAGTCCTACTTTAGATTTCTTATGTTCTTTTTATACAAATGAAGGAACACCTTTAGAAAGTGCTCCTGAAAATATTCTTAAAAAGGCACATCGTGAATTTAAGAAAAAAACCGGCTACACATTCAAAGCAATGGGTGAATTAGAATACTATATTATCGCCCCGAAACCTGAAAATAATTTATATCCCGCTTCTGATCAACATGGTTATCACGAATCTGCTCCTTATACTAAATGGGAAGAATTCAGACTGGAAGCTATGGAACTTATTGCTCAAGCCGGAGGGAAAATTAAATATGGACACTCTGAAGTAGGTAATTTTAACTCAGAAACAGAATATTTTGAGCAACAAGAAATTGAATTTATTCCTGTTGAAGCCGAAGATGCCATTGACCAATTAGTTGTTGCTAAATGGATAATAAGAATGTTGGCTCAAGAATACGATGCAAAAATAAGTTTCGCTCCAAAAATTACAGTTGGTAAAGCAGGTAGCGGTTTACATATTCACATGTTACTTGAAAAAGATGACCGTAATATTATGGTTGAGAACGATAAACTCAGTGATACTGCTAAAAAAATTATTGCAGGAATATTAGATTTATCGGGAGCTTTAACTGCTTTTGGAAATACTATTCCTACTTCATATTTACGTTTGGTTCCTCATCAAGAAGCTCCTACTAATATTTGCTGGGGCGACAGAAACCGTTCGGTACTGGTAAGAGTTCCTTTAGGATGGATAGGTGTTTCTTCAATGATTAAAGATGCAAATCCTCAGGATGATTCTGAAGTAAAACAATTCGATTCAAAACAAACAGTTGAGCTTCGTTCGGGCGATGGTTCTGCAGACCTATATAATTATTTAGCTGGAATTATTGTTGCAGCACAACACGGTTTAGAAATGCCGAATGCTCTCGAAATAGCAGATAAATTATATATGAACATTAATATTTTTGATGATGAGCACAAAGACCAACTTGCTAAATTAGAGCAATTGCCATCTTCTTGTTACGAATCTGCCGAATGTCTTGAAGAAAAACGAAAATTTTTTGAAAAAAATAATATTTTCCCATCAAACTTAATTAATAGATATATTGAATTATTAAAATCGTATGATGATAAAGATCTTAGCGAAAGATTATATGGTAAAGATCATGAAATAAAATTATTAGTTGATAAATATATTCACTGTAAATAAAAAGGATACAAAATATTAGAATTATAAAAAAAAGGCTAAATTGTTGAGTAACAATTTAGCCTTTTTGCATAAATTAATTCATTAACTAAAAATCATAAGCAAAACTAACTCCGGCATATAAAATACTTGTTGAAACATCATAATCACTTTTAATATTCATTTCCTGAACTTGAGTAGTATTGATAATTTGATCGTTTATCTCAATAATTGCTTTAGAATAAGCCCAGTCTACCATAAAACGAAGAAAATAACCTGATACAAATCTATATCTTACAGATGTTCCAAACAAATAAATAAAAGAAGGTGTGTTTTTTATTTTTTCGTAAGAGTTAAAGTTTCCATCCATAAATTCTAATCTTAATTCTTTATCGGGCGAAGAAATAACGCTTAAACCTGCCAGAGCTCTAAAATCAAAACTAATAGACTTTATTGGAATAGATATAACAGGTCCCAGCATTAAATTTGCATGTGTCCATGTGCCCAGATTTAAAACATAATTATCTTCATCAGGAAATATAAAACCATTATCAATACCTGATAATAAATTTGTTACTCTGCGAGTAAGGTGCAATTCAATAGAATCTGCATTGCTTCCATTTTGAGAAAACTGTGCAACAGCTGTTATACCAATATTTTTTGTAATAAAATAAACATCGTCGAAACTTAACAACATACCTTTTTTTGCACAGGTTGAATAATCACCACAACTCTCTTGGGCAAAAGAATTAATTGGAGAA
The DNA here is from genome assembly GCA_003648455.1 of Bacteroidota bacterium. Next base: position 9,401 of record QMPG01000032.1, on the reverse strand, counting down.
GATACTCCTATGCTAATTCCAATCATATTTTTACCAATTTCTTGTGAAAATATATTTATTGAAATAAAACAAAAAGCAATAAATAACAGGCGTTTCATTTGTTTTTAACTAAATTAAAATACTAAGTAAACCTCTAATACAATTTACAAAAATTTTTATTTAAAACCAAAAATTAATTATTCACCTTCAAAACGCAATCTTAATTCATTAATACTCTTAATAGAACCTACAACAGTTAAAATATCTCCGTATCTAATTCTTGTATAACCTGTTGATATAATCATTTGCCCTTTTCTTTTTGTAGATAGAATTATTATATCGGAAGGTATTCGTAAATTTCTTAATGTAATACCATGAATATCTTTATTTTTAATTTCAATATCAACAGTGTCTTTATTATCTCCTTCACCTAATAATAATGATGTAGCCTGCGGTGAACGAACATAGTGGTCAAGTAATCGAATAATTGCTGTTGAAGGACAAACAACAATAGCTCCCAATTCCTGAAAACGATTGTAGTTATAATAATTGTTTACTCTGACAACTATTGATTTTGTACCAAACTTATCATAAGCTAATTTACATATTTCATAATTTTCCTCATCTGTTTTTAAGGCAACAATAGTACTTGCTTTATCAGCTCCACAATTTGATAATTCATTTAATGAAAAATTATTTATAGTCTGAATTTTCACATCGGAATAATTGTCAGAGTCAAAATTCGTTCTTAAAGTTACAATACTAACTTGCCAATTATTTCTTTTTAGTTGTTGTGCAAGAGCATACGACTGATTTTCCAAACCAAAAATCACAACTCTTTGCTTTCCGTCAATACCAGATGCATGTAAATGCGTTTCACCAACATAATTTAGCACCCATTTTAACATTGGAGGTCCAATAAATTGGTTAATTACAATTACGGTTAATAATATGGTAGCTAAATTTGTTCCCCAATCAGGAAAAGTTTCTTCAACAACAGTTAATAAGCCAATTGCGACACCTGCTTGTGTAATATATGACATCCATCCAACTTTATTAAAACGCATTGAATCTCCTGCTAAAACCCCGCCAACAAACGAACCAATTATCATTGAGAATATTCTTAAAAACAACAAGACTATTGCAATAGCCCATGACGTAATAATAACATCGAGAGAAACAGATAAGCCAGTTAATGTGAAAAATATAAGATAAATTATTGGCGTAACTTTACTCACTATTTTTAAGAACTCTCTTCGAAACTTGCTGAAATTTGTTACATAAAAGCTTCCAATTATACATATTAACAAAGGTTCGATATAAAATTCGTAACTAAACAAATTATTAGTATAAACTTTAACAAATTTTGCTAAAATGAATATACTATAACCTGAAAATAATATCATAAATATTTTAACATCAGTTGTTACTTGTATAGATAAAATTAATACAAGCAATCTTCCTAATAAATATCCAACAAATAAAGAAACCGACAACTCTGCCATAAGAATCAGAATTGTATTAAAACTAAAATCTATTCCACTTATCAGATATTGAGATATTGATAAGCCAATTGAAAAAAGAATTATTATTAAAACATCTGTTAATACAGTTACTCCTATTGTAGTTTGCGTGAAGGGACCACTTGCTCGTTGTTCATTAATTATTGCAATGGCAGAAACAGGTGATCGAGCAACAAATATAATTCCTGTTAATATTGAAACCGCAAGTCTGCTCTCAACTGACATTCCATTTGTGAATTGAATTACGTCTGTTAATAAGAACATTCCTGCTCCACCCAAAACAAAAGTAAAAAAAAGCTGTCCAATAGTCATCCACTTAATACTTTTTCGACGACTACGAAACTCTCGCAGATATAATTCAGCTCCGGCAGCAAAAGCTATAAACGACAATGATATATCATTAACAAAATTTAAACTTTTTATGGCCTTTTGAGGAACAAAATTTAATACATAAGGGCCGGTTAAAATACCTATAAATAAGAATCCTGTTATTAAGGGTAATTTTATCTTTAAAAAAAGTTTTGAAATCTGATTAGAAGAAACAACGATTATTGCAAAACTTAAAATATAAACTATTGTCTCGGCAAAAGTGCTCATTTTCTATCGGCTTATGTTATCTTTCGTAAGATAAAAAAAATAGTTTAATTAAAGCAAACCACGAACTAAAAAAATAAATATTTTAATATATGTAAAAATCTACATATATTTGTAACTTATTATGCTTATTTTAGTATAAGTATAGGTTACCAATATATAATTTTATGAATATGAATAATGAATTGACGTTAAATAATTTATTTGAAAATAGTAGTAAACTATACTCAAATAATCCGTTCTTATCTTTTGTTAATGGGGAAGCATTAACATTTAATGATGTAAAAAATAAAACCATAACAATATCAAGTTTCTTACAAAAATATGGTGTTAAAAAAAGTGATAAAATAGCCATTTTTAGTGAAAATAATCCAAATTGGGGTATTTCTTACCTATCAATTACCAAAATAGGGGCTGTTGTTGTTCCAATATTACCCGACTTTCATAAAAAAGAAGTTGAAAACATTCTTACTCACTCTGAAAGTGAAATTATTTTTGTTTCAAAAAGACTTTACAAAAACTTAGATGATGATGTTTTAAAAAACATTAAGATTACAGTATTTATTGACGATTTCAGCATTTCTTTAAAAAACAGTTCTCTTTTCGGTTCAAGCAAATTATCTTCAATTTTTATTGAAGATATTATTAAAGACGATGCTAACAGCTTCACTCCTGTTTCTGTAAACGAAGAAGACTTACTAACAATAATTTACACATCTGGGACAACAGGCACTTCAAAAGGCGTTATGCTTACGCATAAAAATATTGTATCAAATGCAATTGCTTCTTCAAAGATTCCAAACACAAGCAGCAAAGATCGTTTTTTATCATTATTACCACTTTCTCACACCTACGAATTTACACTTGGATTTGTTATTCCGATAATATCAGGTGCATCTGTTTACTACTTAGAGAAACCTCCTACTCCAAGCGTTTTAATACCGGCAATGCAAAAAATTAAGCCAACATTAATGCTTACTGTTCCCTTAATTATTGACAAGGTTTATAGAAACAAGATATTACCTACATTTAATAAAAACATAGTTATTAAGACCTTATATAAAATCAGACCTGTCAACAAAATTCTTAATAGAATTGCAGGTAAAAAATTATATAAAACATTTGGTGGAGCATTACACTTTTTCGGTGTTGGGGGTGCAAAAATAGCTCCTGATACAGAAAAATTTTTACGCGATGCAAAATTCCCTTATGCTATTGGTTATGGATTAACAGAAACATCTCCATTGTTAGCAGGTGCTAATGCAATGGGAACAAGATATCGTTCAACAGGACCTGTTTTAGAAGATGTTGAGATTAAAATTGATAACCCAAACTCAAAAGGTGAAGGAGAAATATTAGCAAAAGGACCTAACATTATGAAAGGTTATTATAAAAATCCGGAATTAACAGCAGAAACTTTTACTAACGACGGTTGGTTTAAAACCGGAGATTTAGGTATTTTTAATAAAGATAATTATCTTTATATAAAAGGTAGAATAAAGAATATGATCCTTGGTGCTAATGGTGAAAATATTTATCCTGAAGAAATTGAAAATGTTATTAATAATAATAGTTTCGTTTTAGAATCAATTGTTTATGAATTAAAAGGCAAATTAGTAGCAAAAATTCATTTAGATTATACAAAAGTTGAAGAAACTTTTCAAGAACTAAAAGAAACTTCGCAAAGTATGCAAAAAAAGGTTAACGAATTATTAAACGAAATTCGTTTTAATGTTAATCATCAGTTAAATAAATTTTCACGTCTTCAACTTGTTATTGAACAACCAACTCCTTTTGAAAAAACACCTACACACAAAATAAAAAGGTATCTTCATATAAATCGTAATTAATTTAATATTGAAACACATAAAAATCAAAGGGCTGTTTAATACACAGCCCTTTTTTGTTTTCAAATGAAAAATAACTCAAACAAAAAAAATAAATATTAACCCGCATTATTCATACAAAAACGAAGTGAATTGTATGAATGTGTGATAGATAGTGGGGTGCAAAGCGGGAACCGAACCGCCAGCTGGCGGTGAGCTCACGCAAGCAAACCCCGATTTAGTAATATCCAAATTTGGGGTTAATGAAATTCCCAAATTTGTTGGTATTACTTAATCGTAGAAAATTAATGAATTTTCCGAGTTAAAAAACATCAAATAAAATTAGACTAAAAACTAATTTACAGCACAACAGTAAATAACTTATAAAAAGATAACTGAAGAAAATTTTCATTTAATTATTTATTTTTACTAAATGATTTTTTTAAATTTGGAGAATTATAATTTTTTTTTGCTAAAAATTTAAACTTTGGAGAAATTGATATGAAGCTTATTAAAATGAAAATGAATATAAATACAAAAATGTTGTTTTTTATTTTATCAACAACAATAATAATATTTATCGCAGTTATTGGGTACGTAAGTTTAAAATCAAAAAAAATGTCATTAGAAGATGCTATAACAATTGCAGATTCATATGCAAATCAATATGCTAATTATACACAAGCCAATCTAAATGTTGATATGGATATTACCAGATCAATGGCGTATGCTTTTACCGGATATTATGAAATTCCTGTAAAACAAAGAATTGATATCTACAATACTTTCATGAACAACATTATTATTAATAATGAAAACTTTCTTTCTGTCTGGGTTAATTGGGAGTTACATACAATTGATAGTTCTTGGACTGAGCCATATGGAAGAATGCGTTTTACATATTATAGAGAAAATAATAATATTAAATATAAGGTTGAGAAATTGAATACAGATGGTGATGATGTAAATGGAGCATATTATCAAATGAAAGTATCCAAGCTAGAAACCGTAATGGACCCATATACATTCTCTTACACAGGTTCAAAAAGTGATCAGATACTTGAAACAAGTGTTTGTGTACCTATATTAAATAATGGAAAATTCGTTGGTTTGGCCGGATTAGACTTAAGTCTTGACCGATTTAAACCAATAATCAATAGTATTCATCCCTTTGATGGCAGTTTTGCTTATCTTATTGCCAATAATGGTGCGCTTGTGACATATCCTGATGATAAGATACTTAACAAAAAAATATCGGAGATTTTACCAGAAGATAATGACAAATATAAAATTGAAAACAAAATAAAAAGTGGAGAGCATTTCTCATATTACACAAAAGATAAAAAAACGGGGGAAGAATTTTACATATCACATTCTCCTATTTATATTGGCAAATCTGTCACCCCATGGTCATTAGCAATAGTAGTTCCTTTAAAATCAATAATTAAACAAGCAATTACAAATTTTACTGTATCAATTTTAGTTGGTTTAATTGGATTAATCATTTTATCTATTGTAATATTAATAATCTCAAAAAATATAACGTCTCCATTACAAGAAACAACAAGAGTATTAAAAAATCTAGCCTTAGGTGATATTGATAAAAAACATATTTTAAATATAAAAACAGGAGACGAAATTGAAGAAATTTCTGATTCTGTAAATTCTTTAATTAATGGATTAAAAAGAACAGCAAATTTTGCAACTAATATTGGTAAAGGTAATTTAGATGCTGAATTTGAATTACTAAGTGAAAAAGATGTACTGGGAAACTCTTTAATCGAAATGCGAAACAGTCTTCAACGTGCAAAAGAAGAAGAAGAAAAACGCAAAATTGAGGACGAAAAAATAAACTGGACAACTCAGGGGCTAGCAAAATTTGGAGAAATTTTACGCCAAAATAATGACAATATCGAAACTTTATCATTTAACATAATAAAAGAATTAGTAAACTATTTAGATGCAACACAAGGAGCTATTTACATAAAAAACAATAATGAAGAAGAAGAAATTTTTTATGAATTAACAGCAGCTATAGCCTATGACAGAAAAAAAATGCTTAATAAAAAAATTAAAGTTGGTGAGGAGTTAGTTGGTCGTTGTGTTCATGAAAAATTATCAATATATATGATTGATATACCTGAAGATTATGTACATATTACCTCAGGATTAGGAGAGACAAACCCGAGATGTTTATTGTTAGTCCCTCTAAAACTAAACGATGATGTTTTAGGTGTTGTTGAAATAGTTTCATTTTACGAGATAGATAAATATAAAATAAATTTTGTTGAAAAAGTAGGCGAAAGCATTGCTTCAACAATATCAAGTGTAAAAATTAATGAAAAAACAGCCTTTTTACTTAAACAATCGCAACAGCAAGGTGAAGAGCTAGCTGCACAAGAAGAAGAAATGAGACAAAACCTTGAAGAACTTCAAGCAACTCAAGAAGATGCTGCCAGAAGAGAAGCTGAGTTAAATGGTTTATGGAATGCTTTAAATATTAATTCGTCAATTGTTGTTTTTGATATGTCAGGTAATATTATTGATATTAATGATAAAAACCTTGAAATAGTTGGTGCAACAAGAGAACAAATGTTAGGCAAAAATTTAGCTTCATTTGCCTCTGAAGCAAAAGAAGACCCTGTTGCCTATAAAAAATTCTGGGAAGACCTTAAACTTGGGAAAAGCAGAACAAGGGTATTTAAAGAAATATCAAAAGGAAAAGAAATTTGGGTTTCAGAAACCTACACCCCTATTCTCGACAACTCCGGTAAGCCAATTAAAGTATTAAATATTGGAACAGATATTACTAAAAGCAAAAAGAATGAGATTGAGACAAATGATATGTTAGAGCATGCTTTTAATAAAATAAAAGAACTTGAAAAAACAGAAAAGGAACTAAGAGAAATGATTAAAAAACTGTCAAAAAAATAATAAATCATAAATTTCATAACAGAATAAAAAACTTCAAGAAAGGATTTATATATGAAGCTTAAACTAAAAATTCAACAAAAATTTCAATTATTTGTTATCCCGGCTGCAATAATTATTTATATTATTGCGGTGGGTTATATAAGTTTTAATGCTCGAAAAAAAGCATATAACGATGCTATTGAAATTACAAATAAACAAGTTCAAAAGTCAGCCAAAGCCATAAAAGCTAAAATTGATGCTCAATTTTCTGCCGTTATTGCTCTTAGTGATGCCTTAAAAATATATAAAGAGTTTGATAAAGATGAATGGCAGAAGATGATTCATAAAATGTATTTAAAAGTTTTTGAAAACAATCCTAATATTTATGCCCTTTGGGATAGCTGGGAATTATCTGCTATTGATTCAACTTGGGATAAACCTTATGGAAGAATAAGTCATTCTTTGTGGAGAGAAAATGGAATAGTAAAAGATAATGTAGAATACAGAAGTATGGATGGAGATTCTAAACTTTATGCAGAAACAAAATCAATACTTGTTCCAAATATTAATGAACCATATCTAGACATCCAAACAACTGGTAAAAAGAAACAACTTTTAATGACAAGTCTAATATCTCCAATTGTAGAAAATGGGAAATATATTGGTGCTGTTGCTTTTGATGTTACATTAATTCAATTACAGGAAATTGTTGCTAAAATAAAACCTTACGAAGGAAGTTTTGCTTTCCTGATATCTAATGGAGGTGTTATTTCCGGTCATCCTAACAAAGAATTTCTGAATAAAAAAATTAAAGAAGTTTTTCCTGAAGATGAAAAAAAATTCAATATCTCGGAAAAAATTTCACAAGGAAAAACCTTTAATTATAAAAAGACTGATGAAAATGGGGTCGAAAATTATTTATCATATGTGCCTATTCAAATAATGAATACAAACACACCTTGGTCTATTGCAATTTCTGTTCCAGTGAAAACAATAATGGAAGAAGCGAATAATAAATTTAGGATATCAATTATTATTGGCATTCTTGGTATTTTATTTTTAGCTTTAATTGTATCACTTATAACTAAAAATATAATCAAACCGCTAACAAAAATCACTGAATTATTAAAATTCCTTTCAAAAGGTCATATTGATGAGAAAATGAGAATTAAAATACAAACAGGTGATGAAATTGAGGAAATGACTGATGCTCTTAATGATTCTATTAATGGTTTAAATAAAAAAGTTGAATTTGCAAATCATATTAAGCAAGGTGAATTAAATCATGAATTTGAACTACTTAGTGAGAAAGATGCCCTAGGGAAATCTTTGATTGAAATGCGAAACAGTCTTCAACATGCCAAAGAAGAAGATGAGAAACGCAAAATTGAAGACGAAAAACAGAACTGGATAACACAAGGTTTAGCAAAATTTGGTGAAATATTACGTCAAAATAATGATAATATTGAAATACTATCGTTTAACATTATTAAAAATCTTGTAAATTATTTAGAAGCAACTCAAGGTGCAATATATATTAAAAATGATACTGATAAAGATAATGTTTTTTACGAACTAACATCTGCAATAGCCTACGATAGAAAAAAATTAATAAATAAAAAGTTTAAACTGGGAGAAGGTCTGGTAGGTCGTTGTGTTCATGAAAAATTATCGATATATATGATTGATATACCTGAAGATTATGTTCATATTACCTCAGGATTAGGCGAAGCAAACCCCAGAAGTTTATTATTAGTACCTCTTAAACTGAACGAAGACGTTTTAGGTGTTGTTGAAATTGTTTCTTTTTACGAAATTGATGAACACAAAATTGAATTTGTTGAAAAAGTTGGAGAAAGTATTGCATCAACAATATCAAGTGTTAAAATAAATGAGAGAACAGCAATATTACTTAAGCAATCGCAACAACAAGGCGAAGAATTGGCAGCACAAGAAGAAGAAATGAGGCAAAACCTTGAAGAACTTCAAGCAACTCAAGAAGATGCTGCCAGAAGAGAAGGTGAACTATCAGGTTTATGGGATGCCCTAAGCATGAATTCTTCTATTGTTATTTTTGATATGGAAGGTAATATTATTGATATTAATGAAAAAAATCTTGAAATAATAGGTTCTACAAAAGAACAGATGTTAGGTAGAAATATGAACACACTTGCATCCGAAGCAAAAGAAAACCCTGTTGCATATAAAAAATTCTGGGAAGATCTGAAGCAAGGGAAAAGCAAAACAAGAGTGTTTAAGCAAACTTCAAAAGAGAAAGAGGTGTGGATTTCTGAAACATATACTCCCATTCACGATAACACCGGTAAACCAATCAAAATACTTTGTATAGGAACAGATATTACTCAAAGTAAAAAAAATGAAATTGAAATGAATGATATGTTAGAAAATGCTTTCGCAAAGATTAAAAAACTTGAGGCGGAAGAAAAGGAGTATAAAAAGAAAAAGAAAAAATAATTCTGAAAATTATTAAATAAAAATAGCAAGGAAGAAAAATTTTCTCTCTTGCTTTTTTATTATTACTAAATTATTAACCCGAAAAATTCAT
>QMPG01000031.1 GCA_003648455.1 Bacteroidota bacterium | reverse complement strand
GTTTTTCAAACGCCGGGAGTTTTTTGTGTAGTATAGAAATTATTTAAATAATGATATAAATTGAAATTTATTAACATCAAACAAACCTTTATCGCCAATTTTTATTTCGGGAATTACAAGAAGAGCCATAAAAGCAAGGGTCATAAATGGTGCAGAAAACCTTGAGCCAAATTCTATTGCTTTATTATTAATATACAGATATTGTTTTGCCACTTCACGAGCCGGTTTATTTGACATTAATCCGGCAATTGGTAATGATAAATCAGAAACATCATCAGAATTAATCGCAACAATACCGCCCTTATTATCAATTATTTTCATTATAGCATTTAAAATATCGGTGTCGTTTGTTCCAACGCAAATAATATTATGACTATCGTGAGCAATGCTACTTGCTATTGCTCCTTTTTTTAATCCAAATCCCTTGATAAATCCGACTATTGGTTTTGCATTTTTTGCATATCTGTTAACAACAACAATCTTTAAAATATCATTTTCAATATCTGTTACAACACAATTATTTTCTGTTTTTGGTTTTACACTAATTCTTTTTGTAAATAATTCGCCATCGAATGCATTAATAACATTCATTTGTTTTTCATTATCGGCACTAACAATTAAATCTGACTTACTTATATTTTCTACTGTAAAATTATTTATCGGTTTACATAAATCTGTCTTAAACAATGCCTTTTTATTTTCTGCAACTAAATCTCCATTTATATACGTCTTTAAAACATTAAAATTATCTAAGCCATCAACAACAATAAAATCGGCGGGGTCGTTTTTTTGCAACAGTCCAACATTTAATCCATAATGTTTAACAGGATTGTAGGTTGCTGCTCGCAAAATATTAAAAAATTCGAATCCTTTTTTTTGTGCTTTTTTAATTAATTTGTTGATATGCCCCTCAATTAAATTATCGGGATGTAAATCGTCTGAGCACAACATAACTTTGTCCGGATGAGAATCAATTAATTGACAGAGAACTTCAAAATTTTTAGCAGCACTTCCCTCTCTAATCTGAATTTGCATTCCACAATTAATTTTCTCCAAAGCTTCTTCTATTGTAGAACATTCATGATCGGTAGATATTCCTGCATCAGCATATTTTTTTAAATCGTTACCACACAATCCCGGAGCGTGTCCATCTACAGGTTTATTAAACTTTTTGCTTAAGTTAATTTTATCAACAACCTCTTTATCACTATAAATAACACCGGGGAAATTCATCATTTCTGCGAGATAATAAATATCCTCACTTTTTAACAAATTTTTAATTTTTTCGCTATTTAATTCAAAACCCGAAGTTTCAAAACCGGTTGCCGGAACACAAGAAGGAGCACCAAAATAAAATTTAAAGGGAACGGTTTTGCTGTTATCAATCATAAAATTTATCCCTTCTATTCCGAGCACATTTGCAATTTCGTGTGGGTCAGAAACCGTTGCTACAGTTCCGTGTAAAACTGCCGCTTTTGCAAATTCACTTGGCACAAGCATTGAACTTTCTATATGGATATGAGAATCAATTAAACCCGGAAGAATTAATTGATCTTCTACATCATCTCTTTTAACAACATCAACTATTTTTGCATCACAAACTCTCACAACACCCTTGTAAAAACATTTGTTTACCACATCAACAATTGTTCCTGATATTTCAAACTCTTTCATACTTTTCTTATTTTAAAATAAAACAAAACAATTTAGCAATATTTTTGTTTTAAATAAACCAATAATCACATTTTTTTCATTAAAGAAAACAATTATAAAAAGACACCACAAGGATCTCAAAAATTTACACCTTTAGTATAGAAAAACAAAACAAACGGAATAAAAATCAAGAATTTATACAAACCACAAAAAATCAATCAAACAATTTCCAAACAACTTTCCACACCTCCACACCCCCTTTTCACACGCCACCAAAACCAACCGCCCTTCTCTTGTCAAAACAAAAACACTATAACAACATTTTGTTCCACGTGGAACAAAATGTTGTTATAGTTAAAATGCAAATCAAAAAACATTTTTTACTGTAAGTCAGTCGATTATGAATTGTTAAAAATTGTTCCACGTGGAACACTACCGCCCCATTGCAACTAAAAGCACATTTATGTCTGATGGTGATATTCCACTTATGCGCAATGCCTGTCCTATAGTTTTAGGCTTTATTCTATTTAGCTTTTGACGTGCTTCTGTTGAAATTGAAAGAAAGCGATTGTAATCAATCTCGGTATTAAGTTTGACGTTTTCTAATCTTTTTAACTTATTGGCTATTTGTTGTTCTCTTTGTATATAGCCGGAATATTTAATTGCTATTTCTGCAGACTCTAAAATGTGTTGTCTGTTATTTGTAATTGCATCTATCAACGATTTAAATTCAGGCACATATTCGTAAATATCAAAAATACTCACCTGTGGTCTTAAAATTAAATTAACTAATTTTACCGATTGTTTTATAGGAGATGTTTTAAGTTCTTCAAGCTTCTTGTTTATTTGCTCAGGTTTTACACTTTGTTTTTTTACAAAATTAATTAGTTTTTCTAAATTTTCTTTTTTATACAGATAGTTCTTGTAGCGTTTTTCAGACACAAGTCCTAAATTATGTGCTCTTTCGGTTAATCTCAAATCGGCATTATCTTGTCGCAATAAAATTCTATATTCAGCACGAGAGGTAAACATCCTGTATGGTTCATCGACACCTTTTGTAACCAAATCATCAATAAGAACACCAATATAAGCATCGTCGCGACTTAAAATAAATTCGTTTTTGTTTTGTATTTTCAAGTGTGCATTAACTCCGGCCATTAATCCTTGTGCAGCTGCTTCTTCGTATCCTGTGGTTCCATTAATTTGACCTGCAAAATAAAGGTTTGAAATTAACTTTGTCTCTAGTGTGTGATTTATTTGAGTAGGGTCAAAATAATCGTATTCTATGGCATAACCCGGGCGAAAAATTTTAGCATTTTCGAGTCCGTTTATTTTATGTATTGCAGAAAGCTGAACATCCCAAGGCAAAGAAGAAGAAAACCCATTTATATAAAATTCAATTGTTTCCCTTCCTTCGGGTTCAAGAAACAGCTGGTGCTTGTCTTTTTCTGCAAAAGTAACTAATTTTGTTTCTATACTTGGGCAGTATCTTGGTCCTATGCTTTGAATAGTTCCGTCGAAAAGAGGAGAATCGTCGAAGCCAACTTTTAATTGATCGTGAACATCCTGATTTGTATAAGTAATAAAACAGCTCCTTTGTTTTGTAAGAATTGGTTCTGTGTGTATAAAAGAAAAATTTTGTGGTACTTCGTCACCTTTTTGCTCCTCCATCTTTGAAAAATCAATTGTTCTTCCATCAATTCTTGCGGGTGTTCCTGTTTTCATTCTGCCTGCAACAAACCCGAGTTTTCTTAATTGCTCTGTTAGTCCGTATGAAGAAGGTTCAGAAATTCTTCCTCCCTTAACTTTTTTTTGTCCAACATGCATTAAGCCATTAAGAAAAGTTCCGTTTGTTAAAATAACAGCTTTGGAATAAAACTTAAATCCTAATTCAGTAATAACACCTTTTATTTCGTTATCTTCAACAATTAATTCACAAACAGTATCCTGAAACAAATCTAAATTTGATATTCCCTCTAGAGCTTTTCTCCATTCCTCAGAAAATTTCATTCTGTCGCATTGTGCACGAGGACTCCACATTGCAGGACCTTTTGAGCGATTAAGCATGCGAAATTGTATCATAGACTTGTCAGTAACAATTGCCGAGTATCCTCCAAGAGCATCAATCTCTCGCATAATTTGTCCCTTTGCAATTCCTCCCATGGCGGGATTACAAGACATTTGTGCAATTTTCGACATATCAATAGTTATTAATAAAACTTTTGAGCCAAGATTTGCTGCAGCGGCTGCTGCTTCAGAACCGGCATGCCCTGCTCCTACAACTATTATATCATAAAAAGGTAACATATGTTTATTGAATTTTGCTAATTATAATTCCTTATAATGATTATATTATTTTTATAATCATAAAAGAATTTATTAAAATTAACCCGAAAAATTCCTAATTTTTCTACGCTTAAGAATTACCAACAAATTTGGTGTTTTTAATAAGCCCAAATTTGGGTTCTTCTAATGCGGGGTTTTCTCGCTTTACTTCCCACTATCCATCGCTAATTCATGCGATTCATTTCTTTTTGCATGAATAAAGCGGATTAAGGAATAGTATAAAAGATAAAAAAATTAACGGATTTTTAAATATTGATTTTCTTTTGCAGTCATTTCTTTTTTCTGCTCTTCCGTTTTATCATCATATTTTAACAAATGCAGAATTCCATGAACCATAACTCTATTAAGCTCATTTTCAAAATTAGTTTTAAATAAAGAAGCGTTCTCTTTAATTCTATCAACACTTATATAAATATCTCCTGCAATTAACTTTTCTTCGCAATAATTAAACGTAATAATATCAGTAAAATAATCGTGTGCTAAATATTTTTTATTAATTTCTATAAGATATTTATCACTACAAAAAATTAGATTAATATTGCTCGGCTCATAATTCTCATTAATTATGACTTTTTTTAACCAATTTTTTATTTCTAATTTTTTTAACGGAAATCGATTTATGCTCTCAAAATAAAAACGTACCACAACAAACTAAATTTTAAAACGCATTATAATTTCACTTTTCTCTTTATTGTAAACAAGTTCATCGGTAAGGTGTGACATTAGAAAAACTCCTCTACCGTTTGGTTTCTCAACATTTCGTGGTCTTGTTGGGTCAGGTATATTTTCAAAGTCAAAACCTTCGCCTTCATCAGATATACTGAACTCTACAAACTCATCTGTTAAAGAATAAGTTACTTTGACTTGCTTCTCAGGATCCATTTTATTACCATGCATTATTGAATTAGTAACGGCTTCTAATAATGCTACCAATATATTACCATATACAACTGATCCTAAAGAATATTCCCTTGATAATTGATCTACTAAACTCTCAATTATAGAAATATTCTCTATTTTAGATGAAATATATATGGTATTAATCATTTATAATAAATTTTAATTCTTTTAAATAATTTTTATACTTTTTATTATAATAAGAATTTAATTTTAAATTTTTAAACTGTAAAATTTCGTTAAAGTTAACATTTTCTCTTTTATACTCAAATAATTTTTTGGGGTTACTTATTTTGTAATCTTTTATTTGTTGCGACTCTCTTTTTTTATTTTTTTCTCTTTCATATTCTGCTTTTTCGGCTTTCAAAAGTCTTGTTATAATTAAATTTTGTCGCTTTATTGTTTCGCGATTAATATTTCTATTTATTATATCATTAATATTTTTTTGCAAATTTTTATTTATTTCCTGCAAGATATTATGCATTTCTCTTGTTGCATTGTTTGATAACTCGTTTATCATTTGTTGAAAAATTTCTTGCTGTGCAAGCATTTGCGATAATCGCTTATTTAATGCATTTTGATCGGGCTGTCCTTTTCCACTTTTTAGCTGGTTTATCATATTTTGAAGTTGCGATTTTAAGGATTGTTGTCCTTTCCGCATTTGTGAAATTGATGGCATTCCTTGTCCGGGTTTTTTGCATGATTTATTTCCGGTTTTTCCACTATTTGCCTGCATTTTATTTAATGACTTTAATGCTTCAGACAGAAATAAAGTTAAATTATTAACAGACGTAATAATAAACTGTTGCGATGTTTGCGCTTTTCCCTTTTGTCTTTCCTCTAACTCACCAATTACTTTTTCTAAATTAGTATTTATTTTGTAAACATCTTTATCTATTAACGATGATAATTGCATTGTGCGTTTTGATATTGCATAAAGCGAATCGCTTATTATAACAAAATTATCTTTGAGTTTGTGTTGCGAGTTTAAAATTGAAGAATATTTCGGGTTATTTGTTTTAATTGTTTTTACTTGTTTTATAAGTTCTTCTTGATCAAAGGAAAATGAAAGTAAATTATAAAGTATTTGTCTCAGTTGTTGAATGTCTACACTTACTTGTTGTTGCATATTTTGCATCATCATTTCTTGCATTGACTGCGCTAGGTCGTTTAGCTTATTTGAGTTTTCTGATTGACTTTTAGAAGCTTTTCTGTTTTGACTGTTTGACAATTTTTCTTTACCTGATTGAAACTGCTTTTTAATATCATCGAATTGTTTGTTAAAATTATCAAGCTTAAATTTATTTTCCAGTTCCGAATTTTCTTTTTGTATTTCTTTATATTTTTTTTGTATCTCGTTAATTTTTTCCTGTTGTGAAGATTGCTCTTCTAATAATTGTTTATTGTCCTTTGATTTATGTTTTGTTTCTTGGGATAATTTTTGTTGCTGTTCGGCTAATATTTTAATGTCATTTATTGTATTATCAACTTTTTGTTCAATTTGGTATCTTTTTAAAATCTCTAAATTCTTATCTAGTCTCTTCTCTAAATCTTCAAATGACAAATTCATTTTTTGTGCAAGCTGATTCACTTTATTTTTATCAAACTTTTTTTGCAGCTCTTCCAATTGTTTCATTAAATCTTTAATTTCATCACTTAAAAGATTTTTTAACAGCTCATCTATTTTCTTTTGTTTTTCTAATATGTCTTTATTTTTTTTATCGAACGATTTAACAAAATTATTTTTATCAATATTCTTTTTATTAATCTTGTTGAGAATATTCTCAAGCTCTTTTTGTTTGTCGGTCATATTTTTTAAAAATTTCTTTTTTTCCCACGACGTAAGATTTGAATTTATATTTTGTTTCTGAAACTCTTTAATATCTCTGCTTAATTCATGAGCTAACATAGCTGCTTTTTGCAGGTTTTCCTCAATCTCTTGGTTTGTTTTGTTTTCAAGAGCATGCAAGCTATCAGCACTTGGTTTTGAAAACTCAAAAATTTTACTTTTGGTTGATTTAAAACCTGAAATTTTATCATTATCCGTAATAATAAAACAATAATTAATTTTGTTTGCTTCATTTAAGAGTTGCTTGAAATCAGTTGCAAAGTAAAACTCCTGATTGTTTATATTATTATTAATGGGAATATGAATATCAAAAACAGAATCCGGTTCTGATGAAAGTTTATATTGAAATTTTAAATTTGTAAATCCGTAATCATCGTTAATCATTCCTTTAAAATAATATAAATTCATATCAACAGAATCTTCTAATGAAACAAGCTCAATATTTGGATACATGTCAGGAATTACATCAATGGAATAATTAACAATATTTTTTTTTAGTAAATTTTGATTTTTTAATGAAATTGAATAATTAGTAGATTTATAAAATCTCTTTGTGAAAAAAAATTTATTATCTTTTTTTTGGGCAAAATGTTTTGTCGAATCAGAAAATAAAATAAATAATGAATCTGTATTAACAGAATTAATTTCAAACTTAACTTTTGTGCCTGCAGGGATAGAAAATTCGCCTACATTAGCTAAGGTTTTTTCTTTTATTGCAATGTAAGGGGGATAAAAAAGCGAAATATTGAAGTCAATAATAAGCGGAATGGGCAATACCGCTAATTGAAATTTTTCTGAAGAAAAGTCCTCATTAGTTAATTTGAAACTAATTGAGTTGTTCACATTTTGAAATTCATGGGTAAAAATGTTATTTTCGTTTTTTTTCATTAAATATTCATTTCCTCTAAAAGAAACAAAAAGATTTTTTGGAATTTCTTTTCCATCCAGTTTTACTTTCAAAATAAAATCAGATCCTTTGTGAACTTTTAAATTTTTATTCAAAATAGAAAAATTAAACGGCAACGGTTTTGTGTAGTGAATTTTATAATTAATAATTCTTTTTGCTCCTTGATTAATTATTGATGGGAAAAAAATATGAAATAAAAAAAAAGTTATTAAAACTGTGCTTAGTATTTTAGCATAAAAAAATTTTCTTTTAACATTTACTGCAAAAGCAAAATTATATGGTTTTAATTTTTTTATTCGTTGTTCGATAGTTGCCTCTAATAATTGATGAGAAAACTGCGTATTATTTTTTTCTTCTTGCAATAATTCTAAACTATTTAGTAAACTATCTTTAATTTCAGGAAAATGCTTATTAATTATTGATACTGCTTGTTTATAAGTAATATGCTTTTTTATATTATAAAGCTTTAATATTGGAAACAGTAGGTAAGAAATTATTGTGTAAACTAAAAGAAAAATAAAAACACATACAATTAATGTTCTGGTTATGGTTGAAAAATAAATAAAATATTCGGAAACACTTGCTATAAAAAAAATACTAAGCAAAATTATTAAAGTAAGAAATAAACCTTGCAGAATTAAATTCTTGTAATACTTTTTAATAAAAGAATCTAATTTATTATATAAAATATTTGAACTAGTATTAGTCATAAGTTATTTGTGAGCTAACCAAAGAATCGGATTTAACTTTTTGTTCTCTTTCCAAATCTGGAATTTTACAACCGTTTTGTTATCATTATCAGCATCGGTAAAAGCAACACCTATTGTTTGTTTTGCTTTTACTTTGTCTCCTGCTTTAACAATTACATCTCTAAGATTTGAATAAACTGTTAAATAATTGCCGTGTCGAATAATTACTGTAATATTTGCTCCTTTTATTGAAAAAACTCTTGATACTTCCCCATCAAAAATAGATCTTATTACCGAACCTTTAGTGGTTGTAATATCAATACCATCGTTTCTAATAACAATACCTTTCAAAAAGGGATGTGCGTGCTCACCAAAATAAGATGTAACAATACCTCTTTGAGTTGGCCATGGCAAATGTTGTTTGTTTTTAAAAAATTCTTTAGAAACTAACTTATCTTTAGGTGTTAACATAAAAACTTTGCTATCTCCTTTCCCACTTTTTCTGGCATGAGCTGCTGCTTTTCGTGCTTCTTCGGCAATAATTGCCTCTATTCGTTTTTGTAAATTATTTGCAGCTATTTGTTGTTTTCTAAGACGTCTTATTAATTTAGATTTTTTTGACTTTAAATTATTTAAAATGCTCGACTGCTGTTCTTTTTCTGATATTAAACTATAATTCTCTTTTTTCTTTTCATATACTAATTCTAATTTTTGTGCCTTTATTATTTCAATGCTATCTAATTTTTGTAGAAGTTCTAATCTTGTATTTACAATTAAATCAGCTTGTCGCTTTCTATATTGTGAATATTGCTGAAAATATTTTAATCGCTTATATGCTTGGTTAAAATCCTCTGAGGCGAATATAAACATTAGTTTATCGTAATAACGCCTGTTTTTGTAGGCATAATATATCATTTTGGCATACTCTTGCTTAAGCTGCTTTAAATTAGCTCTAAGCTGCAATATTTTCTTTTGGTCGTTATAAATAATTGTATCTAACAAAGCAATCTCTTGCTCTATATTATTTATTAACTGATTTCTGTTCGATATTTTATTTTGTAAAATAAGTAGTTTGTGTGAAGAATACTTTGTGCTTTTTTTTGTTTGGTTTAATAATTGGTTTGTATATTTAATTTTTTTCTCATAAATTTTCTTTTGCTTTTCTAAATCATTTTTTGTTTGTGCAAAAGAATGAAGAGCTAAAAATGAAAATAAAATAATATTAAGTAATATTTTAATTTGTTTTCTGTTCACAAAACTTCTATTTATAAACGTTAAAATAATTTATTAATCTAATTTATTGGCAAATATTTTTTTGAAATTTTAAAAGGCATTTTCAATTTTTTATTCACTACTACCTTATTGTATTTTAAATTAATTATCGATTTTTTTTGGTTTGTGTTAAATCTAAAATCAATATTTTTTGGTAGTGAATTTTCTTCAATATCTTCAAAATTTGAGTAATCTACCTGTAATGTTCTATTTTTAATATAATCGAATAATAATATTTTAGTAATTTTAAAATCTTTTGGCGATACAATAATTTGTTGCATCACCGGTGAATTTGTTAAAACGTCTTCTTTAGAATTACTTTTTGGCAAGGATTGCAAAAAATATTTGTTTGATTCAATTTTTGAAGTAAAATTAGTAATAGGATTCTTTTTTTCTTTTAAATTATAAGTAAAGAACTCATTTGTAAATATTGACTGCAGTGAGTTATAATCAAATTTAAAATTAAATAACTTATTCAAATAACTATAATCACCTGCAAAATAGGTTGTGTTTAGTTTATTCAATAATTTAACACTATCGGGGCTTGCTAAAATACGCATAACTTCAACTCCAAATCCCGGAGAAACCGATATCCAAATTGCTGAGTCTTTCTTTATTCTTATTAATCCGTTAACATTATTTTCTTTACCATTTAAATTAATTTTTGATGAATACTTTATTGATAAAGTATTATAAACAAATTCATTCTCCTTTACTTCTGAATATATTTTCTCTATATGCAGATCTTTAATTTTGTTTCTTTTCACTATTTTTGTTACTCCACACGAATACAAAAATATTAGTATAAAAAAATATAAATAAATATTTGTCTTTCTGTTAATCATAAATAAAAATTATTCAATTAGTTTTTGTTCCTTAATTTTTTCGTCTAAGTTTTTTGTTGTTGACCCAATTTTCTTTGCTTTTTTCCATTGCTCTACTGCTTCTTTAATTTGTTTATTTTTAAACAAAATGTCACCATAATGCTCTACAATAACACTACTGGTGTCTCCACCACTTTCAATTGCTCGTTTCATTATTTCAAGTGCTTCGGTGTAATTCTTTTTTTTGTAAAGCACCCATGCATAAGTATCTAAAAAAGTTGAATTTTTAGGTTCCTTTTCTATAGCCTTTTTGCTCATTGATTCTGCCTTATCTAGATTTTTTTCGAGTAGCGACAAGTAATAACTATAATTATTAAGTGCGTAAGTATCCTCCGGCTCAAGATTTAAATAAATATCAAAATTATTAAATGATTTTTCATAATTTTTTAATTGATAATATACCTCTCCCAAATACAAATAAAATTGCTTTATTAATGGGTCGGTCTCAACAACAAGTTTTTTTCCAAAATCTAAAGCATCAATTGCAATATTGTAATTTTTTAATTGATAAGATGATAGTCCTTTAAAAAGATAGAAAAATGATTGATTAGGAAAATATTTAACTGCCTCTGTACTATGATTATACATTGCCTCAAAATCTTGAAGCATATTGTCTGCCAACAATAATTGCTGCCACACATAAATGTTGTCTTTTCTTTTTTTAATTACAAATTCTAATTCTTGCCTTGCTTTTTTATACTCTTTATTTCTGTAGAAATAATCAGAACTCAATATTTTTACGTCCAAATTATCAGGGTTTGTTTCAAGTAAAATATTAAATAATTCATTAAATTTATTATTTAGCTCTTTGTTGTCACCTATACTTTTAGAAAAGGATACAAACATTTGCACTTTTTGATCGGCATCGAAAGTTTTGCTGGCAAAAACATGCTTTAATTCATCAAAAGCTTTATTAAATTCTCTTTTTTGGATGTAATACTGAACCAGAAAAAAATGTGCTTCTCCATTATTTGGAAATAATTTTAGTAAAGACTCATATACATTTTTGGCTCCTTCATAATCTTTTTCGTTGACATACGAATCTGCTAAAACTAAATAATATTTAGTTTCTCGTGGAAATTTATTTATTAAAGTGTGTAATTCTTTATAGGCAGCTTTTTTATTATTTTGCATGAAAAAGATTTTAACCTTCTGCATCGATATTTTTTCAGAAAATCCAATTTTAGCTTCTAATTTTTCACATATTTTAATCGATTTAGAAAACTGATTATTTAAAGCTAATAAAGATGAATATTCGAAATATAAATCATAATTCTGAGGATATAATTTAATTAAATTTTTATAAACATTCGATGCGCTTTTTAAATCATTAAGTTCTTGATAAATAGAAGATAATAAAAAATTGTACCATAAATTATTGGGAGAAATTTCAACTGCTTTTTCGGCATACTTTAATGCTTTATCGTATTCTTTTGTCGAATAGTTAATATAAGCTAATTGATAATAAGAAGCTGCGCTTTTTTTGTCAATTTCTAAACACTTTAAAAATAAACCTTGAGCTACATCATAATTTTGCAACATCAACTGACGGTTTGCATCAATAAAAGCATATTTAAAGTCAAATTTCTGTTTACTTGTCAGTGTATCAGATTTAGTCAATATGAGCTTTGTAGAAAGCGAAAAGCCCGAAAAAGAAAAACAAAAAAACAGTACTAATAAAAATATTCTTTTGTTTTTAATTACTTTAAAAAATGAGTAATTCATAATTGATTATATAATTTGTGTCTAAAAAGAAAACTTAAAACTCGTTAAATTATTATTAATAAACTAATTATTTAAAAATTGTTGTAAAATCACCTATACTCAAATCATCGGGTTTAGAAGAAATTTTCACATTATTTCCTATCATTGAATTCTCAATATTTTGATTTTCAATAATAACATCTTGCTGAATAACAGTATTTTTCACTATAGAATTAATAATTTTTGTTCCATTATGAATAGTTGTATATGGGCCTATTACTGAATTTTCTATTGTTACATTATCAGCAATATAACATGGTTCAATTATTTTAGAATCGATAATTTTTGAATTACTTGAGATAAGTTTCTTTTTATCGAAATGATGAAGCATACGTTGATTTGTATAAACTGTTGCATCTTTATTTCCACAATCTAACCATTCATCAACACTACCTGTATTAAATTGAATTCCCTTTACCTGCATTCTTTTCAAAGCATCGGTTAATTGGTATTCGCCATTTACTTTAAAATCATCTTTAATTAGTTTAGCAAGTTCATTATTAAGAATCTCTCCTTCTTTAAAATAATAAATACCAATAATTGCCAAATCGGAAACAAACTCCTTTGGTTTTTCAATAAAATCTGAAATAAAATTATTATTATCAATTTTCACAACTCCAAAAGAAGATGGATTATCTACTTTATTAACCCAAATTGTGCCATCAACATTTTCATCTATTGTAAAGTTTGCTTTAAACAATGTATCTGCAAAAGCAACAATAATATTTCCTTTTAACGATTCTGATGCACAATAAACTGCATGTGCTGTTCCAAGCGGTTCTGTTTGATGATAAATTTTTGGTTCTGCATTATATGATAAAGCTATTTGCTTCAATTCGTCTATTACTAATTGTGAAAAATCACCAACAATAAAAGCAATTTCATCTATTTTATCATTATACACTTTCGATAACTCATCTACCAAGTGAGCTACAATTGGTTTACCTGCTATTGATATTAACGGTTTTGGAACAGTTAGAGTATGAGGTCTCATACGTTTGCCCATTCCTGCCATTGGAATTATTATATTCATATCTATTTTAGTTAAAAATTGAATATTGAATGTTGAATGTTTCGCTTAAAACATATACTTCTAAATTAAAAATTTTATTTTTTTCCTGTGTGTCCAAAGCCACCCGCTCCTCTCTCTGTTTCGTTAATTACATCTACTTGAAGCAAATCAACTTGTTGGTATTTTGCAATTATCATCTGACAAATTCTATCGCCATTATTAATTTCAAAATCTTGGTTTGATAAGTTAACAAGAATTATTCCAATTTCTCCTCTGTAATCTGCATCAATTGTTCCCGGTGTATTTAAAACAGTAATACCATTTTTTAAAGCTAAACCACTTCTTGGTCTTATTTGTGCTTCGTAACCTTCAGGCAACTCAATAAATAAACCGGTTGGTATAAGTTTTCTTTCTAATGGTTTTAAAACAACAGTTTTTTCAAGATTCGCTCTGAGATCTAATCCTGCTGAGAATTTGGTTTTATAAGCAGGTAAGTCGTTGTTTGATACATTTACTATTTTAACTTGCATATTTTTTTGAATTTTAGATAAAACTTACAAATGTAACTATAATTTAATACAAATTAATATCAAAATTATTGTAAGTTCTTTTGTGCGGTTTCTTGCTTATTTACTATAGAGTTGTATTATATCATACTAAAAGTCATCTTTTAATATCTGATAATTTAATTTTTTCTTTAAACATAAAAATCACAATAAAAATTAAAATTAATATTGCTTTAACAAAAAAAGCTATAAAAAAGTTATCTATATATATTTGATTATCAATAAAGAAGAGTATTAAAGCTGAAGCAAAGAAAATCATTATTCCTTTTAAATCATATTTAACGAGGTAAAATTTTCTACCAAGAAAAAAAGAAGAAATCATCATTGTAAAATAACAAATAAACGTTGCCCAAGCAGAAGCCATATATCCAATTTTAGGAATGAAAATAAAATTAAGAATAATTGTTATTGTAGCACCAAACAAAGCAATATAAGCTCCATATTTAGTTAAATTGTTAATTTTATACCAAACAGATAAATTATAAAAAATTCCAAGAAATAAGTTAGCAAGTAAAACAATAGGTACAATTCTCAAGCCTGAATAGAACCTTGCATCAATAAAATGTTTAAATATATCAATGTAAAGAGTTACACCGAGAAATATTAATAAACCAAAAGCAACAAAATACTTCATTACTTCGGCATAAATTGCTTTTGAATTTTTTTTGTTTGCTTGTTTAAAAAAGAAAGGTTCTGCTGCATATTTAAACATTTGTATAAATATTGTCATTAGAACAGCAATTTTGTAATTTGCTCCATAAATACCTATTTGCTTCATTGCATTTACATTTTTTGGAAGCAAATATTTTAACAAAAATTTATCAGAAACTTCATTTATCATTCCTGCAGTACCAACTATTAGTAATGGAAAAGCATAAACCAACATTTGTTTTAACAACTTTTTATCAAATTCAAATTTAATAGAAAAAATATCGGGAATTAATAATATAAAAGTAATTGTACTTGCAATAAGATTAGAGATAAAAGCATAGCCAACACCAATATCTGCTGAATAAACAGCTGAAAGAAAACTAAATTCGCTTTTTTTAATTAATGCCGGAAATACTACAAAAAATAAGAAATTACAAGAAATATTAATTAAAACATTCACAATTTTTAAAACAGCAAATTTTCTTGCTTTGTTTTGATATCTTAATCTTGCAAAAGGAATAGAAGAAACAGCGTCAATTGCTACTATAAAGCCTATATAAATTATATACTCATAATTATTTGAATATCTAATTATATCGGCAATAGAATGTGAAAAACTTAAAATAAAAATAATAAATAAAAAGGATGTAAAACTTAAAGAAATTAAAGATGTTGTAAAAGCAGAATTAGAATTTTTTGAGTTATTGGCATATCGAAAGAAAGCGGTTTCCATACCATAAGTAAGAAAAACCATTAAAAAAGCTGTATATGAATAAAGTTCAGTTATAACTCCATATTCGGCAATAGTAGATAAAACTCTTGTGTAAAAAGGAGTAAGAAGCAAAAAATTTAATAAACGAGGAACTATAGTTCCCATTCCATAAATCATTGTTTCTCCTGCTAATTTTTTTATGTAATTCAATTTGTATGTTTTTAAACTATGAATTTTTTTTTGCTAATAATCAAGTTCTTGAAAAGCCGCTAAGCGGTTAACTTTACAAAAAGACTGAAAGCTATAAATCTGTACGTCAGTTTGTTATAAATCCGCTAAGCGGCTATAAATTGATAACCTTAGTTTTCAATCATTGTTTCTCCTGTTTATTCTTTTAACTTCAATTTTTTTTTTTCAACTTTTAAAATTTTATCTTAATTGTCTAATCAGGAACCGTAACTCCATCAATTTTCAATAATCTATCTTCTTTAAAAGTTAGTGTCTTAACTAATGTGCCATAATAATCAAATTCTTTCCAAGATTTTTCTTTCATTCCCATTATATAAAAACATTCCTTTTTTATTTTCCCGTTTTTATAGTAAAATATGTGTTTTCCTTCTGGAGATCCTTGTGTATATTTTCCTTTAAAGTATAACTTTCCGTTTAGATAATAATATTTCCAAATTCCATTTTTATTATTTGTTTGATAAGAACCTTCTTCAGTATGATCTCCTTCTTTATAAAACCATTTACCTTCTTTTTCTCCATCAATATATAAACCTTTTGCTATTACTTCACCCAATTCATTATATTCAATATAATCACCATCTTCTTTACCTAAATAAAAATTTTCTTCTCTTTGTAATGTCCCTTCAGGAAAATACCATTTCCAATTTCCTGCAAGCTTTCCTTTTGAATAAACTCCTTTTTGTTCTATTTTTCCTGTTTTATAATAATAATTCCACTTTCCGTTTTTCTTATTTTTACTATATTTTCCTTTTGATTTTAATTCTTTAGTTGAGTAATAAAATTTCCACAAACCGGTTTTTTCGCCATCTTCATTAACTTTTCCTTCACCTATTAGATTTCCTTGTATATCATAAATTCTTGATTTATTGGCTTTTCCTTCCGAATCATATTCTCTGTGTTCTCCTACAGGCTTTCCTTCTACATAACTTCCCGAAGACTTTAATATTTTTTTTCCATCTTTATCCGGTTTATCATAATATTCTGCTTTATATACAACTCTGTTTGATATACTTACACTATCGTCTACTAATATTCCATTTTCATATCTTTGTGCATCAACCAACTCTCCTTTTAAATCAAAATTTTTAATTAATCCATTTAATTTTCCGTGAATATATGATTTTTCAATTTTTACTTTTCCATTTCTATAAAATTCTTTCCAAACTCCATGTTTCCTTTTTAAAGAATCAAAACGGTTAATCTTTTCTATATCAACTAAATTACCGTAATTAAATTCTAATAAAGATATAATTCTTCCATCTTCGGCAAATTCTTTCCCTTTTCCGTGTTTTTTTCCTTCTTTAAAAGGAATAATTTTATGGATATTTCCATTTTTGTAGTAAAAATTTGATTTTCCTTGAGGAATATTATTCAGATACAATATTTCTGATTTTATATAAGAAATAATTGTATCGTTTAATTTATAAAAATCATAATTATAATAATAACCGTTTTTTTTTCCGTATAAGTAATTAATTTTGCTGCTTATTAATCCTTCTTCATTATAAAAACACCAAACACTATCTAATTGATTATTATACCACTTTCCTATTGATTTTAAATTCCCGTTTACATAATATGATTTCCATAAACCTTCCGGTTTACCATCTTTCATCATTCCCTCGCTCGATATTTGTTTATTTCCATAGTAGAAAATATTATAACCGTTGGGGTTTTCAACGTTTACATTTTGTGAATAAATATTAGTTGAAAATATAAATAAAATAAATAATATGTAAAAAGAATATTTAAACATTTATAGTTTAAATTTATTAGATATTTCTAACATTTTTAAAATAGATACTCTTGCTTTATTTATAAGTTCTTTTTCTAAATTAATTTCAAATTTTTCTTCTTTTAAAGATTCATAAATATTTTCTAAAGT
>QMPG01000030.1 GCA_003648455.1 Bacteroidota bacterium | reverse complement strand
TTAAATCGTTTGTAAATATTTTCCTTTTGTGTTGTGGCTTTTTACCAAAGTTTAACAACAAGCCTACTTCAATATCCGTAGCTTTTAAATAGTTTATAAGTTGAGCTTCGTGTTCTTCAATTATATTTTCTGCTGCTTTTAGTTCTATTATTACAACTTCATTTACGATAATATCTGCAAAATATTCTCCAACTTTAGAATCATAATAATAGACATTAATGTGTTTTTGTTTTTCACAACTTAATCCAAGTTTTTGTAATTCTATCATCATAGCGTTTTCATATACCTTTTCAAGAAAACCATATCCTAATTCATTATAAACATTGTAAAATGCTCTAATGATTGTTTTTGTTATATCTGAATGTAAATATTCCATATAAATCTGTGTTAATAAGTTCAATCTGTTAAATCTGTGTTCTAATATTTTATTTAATTTAATGGAACACTGATTTAACTTATTTAACTGATATTTACTGATTTTTTAAATCGTTTGTAAATATTCCATATAAATCTGTGTTAATAAGTTCAATCTGTTAAATCTGTGTTCTATTAACAATCATCTGATTTTCTTCATATTTTGTTGTGAGAAAAACTTATCGTTAATTGGTTTGTTAAATTTAATATTTTTAAATTCCAGTATTGTTTTGTTTCCTTCTTTTTCAACCGGAACAATCTCCAGGCGGGTAGGAATAACTCTATCATCCATTTTCTTAATCTCAGACGCAGTCTCAATATTAATTAAATAGTCGTCTTCATCATAATATTCAGTTTTCATTGTGTTAAAAGCATTTTTGCTTACCCACGAAATAATTTTTCCCCATACAACAGCTGCATCTTCTTTTGGTGTTAATTCAATTTTATAACAATCAAGCCCTGCAATTGTCTCACTGCCAATAATTTTATGAGTATAGTCGTTTACGACAGATGATTCTTTTAAAAGATCGTCATTTGTAAAATCAGAGCCCATCCACGATTGCATCATCATTGAAGGAGGGATTTTTATCATTCGTCTAATTGTTGGTACCCAATTCCACATTTCATTTTTACGTTTTAAAAATGCCTGTCCTTTTTCTTTGGCAGGAGCAGTAATAAGAAGCAAAGAAAGCTCCCTTCCTTTCGACCATGTTTTCATAGAAACAGTACGCTTCCATGTTGGTCTTATAACTGTCATGGTCATTTCACCTTGACTGGTCGTACCACGCATCTTATTGTCGGCTTTTTTTATTATTTCGGTTGCATTTTGTGCATGTAAACTACCCATAGCATATAAGGTAAAAGCAAAAATGGGAATAAATATTTTTTTT
This sequence comes from Bacteroidota bacterium, assembly GCA_003648455.1. The sequence goes on along the minus strand of QMPG01000030.1, from coordinate 16,182 downwards.
ATCATAACATTATGATTATTAGTTAATTACTTAAATTTGTTAATTATAATTCTTTCTACTTCATTAATAGGAAAACTTTCCGTATCGGAAATATAATCAAGTCCAACACCGTCTAACATAGCAATAAATGCTCGTGCTTCTGCTTCCGGATTTTCAACTCCTTTATTTTTATAATACCCAATCAATGAATTTAGAAAGGGTGCTATATATTTCCAAATATCATCTGAGAGTAAAGCCGTAACAGGTGGTTGCATAATTAGATTATAGTATAACTTCCAAAAATTAAGATTTGAATTCATTGAGCTAAAACTCTTATGGACAAAAAGCTCAAATTGTTCCTCACTAATTATTGCAAAATCATCAAATTTTAGATCTTCAATAAGCGAATTGAGACCTTTTACTATAATTTTTACAACAAGCTCGTCTTTACTTTTAAAATAATTATATATTAACCCCTTTGAGATGCCTGCGTGTTGTGCAACTTTGCTTATAGATGATGACAAGTACCCATTTTCGGCAAAAACCTCAAGGGCAGAATTCAATATTTCTTCTACCCTATCTTTCCTTATTTTATTTATCTGTTCTGAAGTTCTGGGTGACATAATTACTTTTTTTAATTTCTTTGACTGAACGGACGGTCAAAAATATAATTTAATATTTAATCTCCAAAATAAATGACGTTTTTTTATAATTTGATTACTGTTGTCCGATAAATTTTAAAACTACCTAAATATTGAAACAGGACGTACCTACGGCACTTTAAAATATTTTATAAACTCTTTGCTATAAACATATCACCACTACGTGGTTTTTTTATTACGCCCCAATTATGGCGTATTTGTTTATAGTAAAATATTTATAAAAAAACAGCCCCTGTAAGAGCGACCTTTGAAATATTAGTATATTCAAGCATTTTAAAATTAATAATAATTTTTTATCGGACAACAATATAATTTAATATGAAAATTCAAGCTTAAAGCAAATTGATATTATTCTCAATTATTATCAAAATTTTGATTATGGGAATTTTATAATATATTTGTATACATATATAAATATGAATACAAATTTAAACTTACAATTATGAAAAAATTTACTTTAACACTAATTGCTCTTTCTGTATATTCTTATATGTTTGCGGGAGGTATTTTAACAAACTCTAATCAAAGTGCTCGTTTCCTTAGAATGTTATCAAGAGATGCATCAACAGCAGTTGATGCTGTTTATTATAATCCTGCAGGTTTAATGATGTTAGACAACGGTTTCTATCTTTCATTATCTAATCAGACAATTTTTCAAACAAAAACAATTCAAAATGATTTTCCTTTCTTAAACGAAAAAAAATATACAGGAGATGTAACGGTTCCTGCTTTTCCTGCTTTTTATTCAGTTTATAAAATGGATAAATTAGCAATTTCGTTTGGTTTAAGCCCAAATGCAGGAGGTGGTACCGCTAAATATAACAGAGGATTACCATCATTTGAAACACAAATAGCCATGTTGCCAGCAATGATAACAGGCATGGGAATTCCAACAACAAATTACACCGTTGATATTAATTTTGATGGTTCATCAATCTTTTGGGGAGGTCAATTAGGAGCTTCTTATAAATTTACAGATAATATCGCCGCATTTGCAGGAGCTCGTTATATTTATGCTGTGAACACATACAATGGTCATATTAATGATATAATGATAAACCCTACTCATCCATTAATTAATCCAACCGGTGGGTTTATGTCAGCACCAGCATTTTTTACTGCTGCCGGTGATGCTGCTCATGCAGCTGCTACAGCCAATAAAGAAGTTGATGTAAAGCAAACAGGAACGGGAATAACTCCAATTCTTGGCGTTAATCTTAACTTTGACAAATTAAATATTGGAATAAAATATGAGTTTAAAACAAAGCTTGAGCTTGAAAATGAAACAACTACTGACGAAACCGGAATGTTTCCTGATGGTGCTATAACAAAAACAGATATTCCTGCTATTCTTTCTGTAGGTGTAGCATATTCTATTACAGAAGATTTTAAAGCATCTGTAGGTATACATCATTATTTTGACAAAAATGCAGACTGGGATGGGAGAGAAAAATTTATTGATAATAATTTCTACGAACTATCATGTGGTTTAGAATACAATGTTAGTGAGAAAGTATTGGTTAGTGCTGGTTATCTTCACACACAAACAGGCGTTGGACAAGGATATCAAACAGATATGAGTCACAGTCTTTCTTCAAATACAGTTGGATTTGGGGGAGAATTTAAAGTTTCTGAAAAATTAACATTAAACGCAGGTATGTCTTATGGTGTGTATGTTACAGATGACAAAATGATTGATTACTCTTCATTAGGACTTACAAGTTATAAAGAAACTTACGATAAAACTTCAACTTCTTTTGCAATTGGCATTGAGTATAAATTATTTTAAATTTTTAATAAAAAAAATAGCAATAAAAAAAACGATGATTAATTCATCGTTTTTTTTTTGCTTTATTCGTGAGCTTATCTAAAAAGGTTAGTAATTGTTGTTTCAATTTCTTCAATATTAAAAGGTTTTCTAAAATATTTATATATTAATCTTTCATTTAAAGCATCTGCAATTTCTTCATTTATATCAAAACCTGTTAATATAAAATACAAAACATCCGGAAAATCGCCAGAAGCCTTTCTAATAAACTCAATACCGTTCATACCGGGCATTTTCATATCACTAATAACCACATCAATATTTGAATTTAATTTTAATTGTTCTAAACCTTCATATCCTGATTTTGCCGTTATTATATTAAATCTTTTTTGTAAATTCAGAAAAAACAACTTAAGATTGATTGGTTCATCATCAACATAAAGTACGGTTATCTTTTTCACAATCATTTTTTAATTATTTAAGGGTAAAACTATTTTAATTGTTGTTCCTTGTCCAAGTATGGAATCAACATTTATTGTACCATTATGTTCCTCAATAATGTTATGTGTAATTGAAAGGCCAAGTCCTGTTCCCGCACCAACTTCTTTTGTTGTAAAAAACGGGTCGAATATTTTGGAAATATTTTCATTGCTTATGCCACATCCCGTATCTGATATTAATATTTGAAGTGTATCATCAACATTAAGTGTTTTTATTGAAATACTCCCTTTATTTTCAATCGATTGTACTGCATTTGTTAAAACATTAAGTATTACCTGATGCATTCTGCCTTCGTTAGCTAAAAGGGAATGAGGCAAATCTGAATAATCCTTTTTAATTTCAATTTTGTATTTTATCTTATTTTGAAGAATCACCAAGCAATTATCAATAATTTTATGCATATCGCAGATAGACTTTTTCAAATCATTTGTTCGACTATAATGATTAAGACTTGTTATAATATTAGTAGCTCTGTCAACACCTTCATTTACAATGTCAATGAATGTCTGTAATTCATCAAGATGATTTTTTAAATTATCTTCAATATAATCTTGTATACCAAAGACACCACCTCGAATAAAATTCAATGGGTTATTAATTTCATGAGCAACTCCAGAAGCTAAAATACCTAATGAAGCCATTTTTTCGGCATGAACAAGTTGATTTTGAGCCTTTTTCAAATCTATAAGTACGGTTTCGAGTTCTTCTCTTTGTTTTAATATTTCTTCATTTGTTGCAATAAGTTCCTCATTAGTTGTTTCAAGCTCTTCGGTACGCTCTTTTACCAATATTTCGAGATTGTCACGATGTTTTTTAAGTTCATTTTCAATTTTTTTTACTTCTGTAATATCTGTAATTGTACCAACATAACCACATATTTTATTATCGACTAATTCAGGTTCAGCTCTTCCTAAAACCCAAACAACACTACCATCAGGTTTTAAAAATCTATATTCAGCAGTTGAAGTCTCGCTCTTTTTTAAATGTAACTCCCAATTATTATATTGAAATTCTCTATCGTCCGGATGTACTGCTTTTAACCATCCATCACCTAAAGCCTCTTCAAAAGACAAACCAGATAATTCCATCCATTTTGGATTAACATAAGTTGTGTAACCATCTGTTCTGGTTCTGAAAATACCTACAGGTGATACCTGAGCTAATGTTTGAAAAAGATTTTGACTTTCTTTTAATGCTTTCTCTGCGAGTTTCCTTTTAGTAACATTTTCTACAAAGCCTTCATAATAAAGAGTTTTTCCTTCCAAATTTCTAACTACACGTGAATTTTCTTTTATAATTATTGTTTCATCACCTTTTGTTTTCCATTCAGATTCAAAATCTTTAACAAAACCTTGTTCTTCAATAAGTTTTATAAAATTCTTTCTTGTTGAATTAACATATGAATTATCTATATTTATATTATACTTTGAAATCTCATCAAACGAATCAAAGCCAAGCATGTCAATCAGAGCCGGATTTGCTTGAAGAATCTCTCCTTCGGGAGTAGTTTGATAAATACCAACTTGAGCATTCTCAAATATTGTACTATATTTTAATTCGCTCTTTTGTAATTCTTTTTCTACTTTTTTTTGTTCTGTAATATCAATTAAAGAAAATTGGAGAAGTATTTTTTCTTCTGACCGGAAAGATAACAATTGAACTTTGGCATCCCATAGCTCACCATCAGGACGACGATGAAGCCACTCAAAGGTAACTTCCCCTTCCTTTAATGCCTTTTCGATATAAAATGCAGCCTTTTTAAATGAAGGAGAACCATCATATTGAGTTGGAGCTGAAACATCTAAAGGGGTTTTACCCAAAGACTCTTCTCGTGAAGAAAAACCATATATTTTTAAAGCAGCTTTATTTATATCAATATACTTATACGACTTAGATTCCATTACAACAATTGGAATATTTGAACTGTCAAAAACTCTGTGTCGAAACAACTCACTTTGTCTTAGTGCTTCTTCCGTTTTCTTCAGTTGCTTATTATCTGTTTCAACTTTTTCAAACGATCTTTTATTTATTGCAATAATATTATAACCAACTATTCCTGTAAAAAGAAATGCTACTGTTGTATCTGCCAGATAATCAATAACTGTTGAGCTTGTTAAGCTTAAGTCTTCTTTAACAAAAAAAACAAAAACAAACAACACTATTACATTAATAATAATATATAATAAATATACTCTTTTGTGTTTTACAAAGAACAAAGAACTTAAATTAAATACTGCTAAAATATAAACCACTGTATCAAGTCGCACAAGTGGATTTCCAATACTAACCCACATTACTGCCCATACACATAGCATTGATGAGCTTATAAAAATATGTTTTACAATATTATAATGTCCTTTCTTTAAAATGAAAATACATATTCCTAAAACAAGAATAAGAAGCATTTCTAAAATAATAACAGGGTAAAATATGCCATGAAACTCTTTACTGTTAAGATGTAAATAGCTTGTATTAAAAACCAAAAAAATCAACGCTATAATTACCGAAAAGCAAAGGTAATACATAAAACGCGCCCTAAGTTTAGTCGAGAAATCAGAATCTTTATAATAACTTAAACCTTTGGGAAGTTTTAAATTTTCATTTTCTTCTTTAGTATTTTTCAATCTATATGTAAATTTCATTAATGTTACTTTATTAACAAAATGTATATTCAGTTAACTAAAAAAATTGTATAAAGTATAGAGTATAAAAATAATTATTATTTTTTATTTCACAATAAATTTCTATTTCTTAAAAACAGGAATTGAAAAATCGGTAACTTTTGGCAAATGATCAGAAGCTACATGTGTGTCTGTTTTAAATAGTCCATATTTTCTAAGTCGCTCATTCGACATTGAATTTGTTTCCAATGTAAAAGCCTTTTCAACTGTCATGTTCACTTGCGAGCAAATTGTATAGTCTAGACGTCCTGGACAAAATGGAAGTTTGCTGTCGCGCCATGTGTAAGCCATTCGTTGGTCAGTATGTAAAGAGATTACATCTAACAAATCTTTATCGTTCCAGTCTGGTTTTTGTGGTTCTCCAAAAGTTTCTGTATCAATAATATTACCTGTTAAAAGAGTTTTTAACTGTTGACTGTATGTAACAAGATTTAAATCACCACTCATAAAAAAAGGTGTACCATAAGGCAAATCAATCACTCCACCCTTAGTTTTCAAATCAATAATAAAATTAATAAACGCATCTGCTTCAGCTTGTCGACGCTCATTGTTTTGACAGCACACAAAATGACAATTAATTGCAAGAATATCTTGTTTGTAAATTTCGGGTAAATTAATTAATGATGCAGTCATGCGAAATTTTTTATTAATTCTCCAAGTTTGTTTAACATGGAACTTTGAGCAGGTAATATTTGCACTGTCAACTTTTATGCAATTCCATGATTTATTATCATTAAGTGGCAACCATTTGTTTAACAAATTTTTCACTTCTGAACTTTTCACTTTCCAACATTCATTAAAGGTAATAATATCCGGATTAACAGCTATAATTATTCGTTTAAAAGCATTTTGTCGCAGAGTATCAACAATTCCTCCCCAAAGAGTGTTGTAAGTCATTACTCTGATAAATTGTGCATTTTGTTTCTCCAAATCAACTACTTTATATAAAGGCACCGGAGAACTATCAAATGAGTAGCTATACTTCTCTCCCAAATCAGGCATGAAATCACCATTTAACTTTTTATCGACAAAACAGATTTTAATATTATTATTCTTGAAGAGAGAATTTTTGCCGACAGGTTTAATATTTCTTCTTATTGCGAGCTCATAAACATTTGAACTCACTGTTGGTAAACCAAGCAACGAAATATTGCTTTGTCGTACTGTATCAAAGCCATTTGCAGCATAATACTTACCATACATTTTAGCAAAATTCCATTCCAAATCAGCTCCTATTCCATTAATATTAATTCCTGTGGTAGAATCGTTGTCGGTGTCAATCTCAAGAAAAAGTTCATTATTTGAGTTTAAAAGAAGTTCATTTGCCATCTCAAATTTAATAAACAAATAAGAGCTATCGTTAGAAACAGAAAATGACAACAAATCAATATCTGCACCATCTCCTATTTTATCTTCATAATTAGCTAAAGAAGCCGGCCAGTCATCAAAGCGACCATCAATTGCAATTGGAAGTGCTTGGGCTAATATATTCCCCACTAATAGAACTTGAATGATAAAGGAAAGTAGTAAATTTTTCATATTTTTTTAATTCCGTTAATATCAAATTGTTTATAATCTCAATAGCCATTATTCGTCATTTGGCTTTGCCGTCATTTATTGTCATTAAGCCTAGCCCATAGTGAAGCGTATTGGTAGTATCACTTTCAAAATTAACAAAATTAAATGAGATATTAATTATTTTATGAATTTTAAATTTTGCAATTTTCAAAATCTCGCAGATTTGGAAAATTTTGGTTTTTCTTTATTGAACCCTTTTCAGGGTTCTTGTTTTTATTTCATATCATTTCCCCTGCATTTTATACAGGGCTATTATTATTCAATCCTTTCAGGATTTTTAATTACAATAACCTTCCAGCGTTTGAAAAACATGGAAGCGTTTTTTAATTATCGTAAATAGCCGTTGCACGGCTCAGTTAATTCAATGTAAGACAATTATTTACAGCACGTTTATTAATTAATTTATCCGTTTTTACCGGTCTGCTTGATAACAACGACATCGTTTCACCGTTGTCATTCCGTAGTGAGGAACGAACGAGGAATCTCCTTTTTCATAGGCAGGGATTTCTCCTTTCGTCGAAATGACAAGGGAATATTGTACTGTCATTCCGAAACAAGTTTGCTTAAAACTGCCAGTTTTTCTATAATTCAGATTATCAGTGATTTAAACTTATGGCTTTTAATTACCCAAACCTAGCAGGTTTTTCCAAAAGGGATTCCGAAACAAGTTCGGAACGAGTTTATAATAGAGAATAAAAAAAATAAATAGTCCAAGCCAAGAGATTTGAACTAGTAAATAAAATAACGAATAATTATTTAAATCCTGACAATATCGGAAGCCTCAAGCCAACCTTTATTGCCATCGCTTAATTGAATTTCGAGCCAGTTGCCAAGGCTGTCGGTAACTGTTACTTTTAGTCCTTCGTGAATTAAAAACAAGTCGTTTCCGTTTTGGTCAGGCGAACTTTTGACTGTTACTGAAGGGGTGAATATTATTGCCTCATTATGATTAAGAAGTTTTTCTTTTTGAGTATGAGAAAAACTAAAGAATATAATTGAAAAGACAAAAATTATAATAGATAAATAAAAAGATAATTTCTTTATAATGATACTGTTAAAAAAGAAAAATATTAATAATAATATTATGCAAATCACAAAACTAATCATGCTAAATATTGCCCATGCATTTGAAGAATACATATTAATGATATTTTTCGTCCATCTTACAAAAAATATTTCCGGAATAACTTCAATTTTATCAACAACAAATTTCTGAGCAATTTTTAAATTAAAATCAATGTCTTTATTATTAGGTGCCAATTTTTTAGCTCTTTCATAATTCAATATTGCGTTAGGAACTTGTTTTAATTTATAGTATGAATTACCAATATTATAGTATAACTCAGCAGATTCGAAACCTGAATTCAATACTTTATTATAAGAGTCTACTGCTTTTTGATATTCACCTTTTGTATAATAAACTTTTGCAGAATCGATTAGTAAATTATTCTCTTGAGCAAAATTTATAAAAGGTAAAATTATTACTGATAATATTAATACAATCTTTTTCATTTGTATATATGTTATAATTGTTAACTATTAGTTATTAATTGTTAATTCTTAACTGTTCTATATTTTAGCGAAACCTGGCAGGTTTGTTTTATTACTATTATTGAAATTTTTCATCTTCTTGTCAATTAATTAGAGAAACCTGCCAGGTTTATTTAATTCTTAATTCCTAATTCTCTTAATCTTTTGTTCAAGTTTAGAAATAATCTTGCTTGCATCAGCATAAATTTTATCCATTTGAGTATCAATAGTTGTTGGTGCAAAACGTGCATATTCACAAGTGTTTAACAAATCAATAAATTTATCAATTAGCTCATTATCAACATTACTCTGTTGCAATATACTACTTGCATTATCTTTTGATAATTCAGATACCGGAATATTCAGTTTATCACTTAAATAACCCCAAAGAGCTTTCAAAACCTCATCGAAGAAATTCTCTTTTTTGTTTTGTTTCAAATAAGAATTCGCAACTTTAAGTCGCTTTTTCGATACTTTATTTGCTTTCTTATTTCGAAGCAAAGAAATATTTTGATTTTCTTTAATATGCTTTCGTCTAATCAACATAACAACAACAAAAATCATTATTGCTATTATATAATTAAGCACAAAAGTTAAGGAGCCAAAAAGATACTCGTTCTTTTTATGAAGCTTAAAATAATCGGTTTTAATAAAACGAATATCTCTGCCAATAAACTTAACATCTTCTTTTGAAAATCCTGTAACAATATTAGTCGATTGTTCTTCGCTACCTTTATCAACATGAATATTATACTCGACAGAATTTAGTGTTAAATATTTTTTTGTTTTAGTATTAAAAAAGCTGAAAGATATAGGCGAAATTTTAAAATCTCCTGCATGGCGAGGAATTATCAAATATTCAAAAATTTTTTTCCCGTTTGAGCCTGAATTTGAATTTTTAATGTTATTAGTTATTTTAGGATCGTAAACATCAAAGTCTGCAGGGAAATTAATTTTCAAGGGGTCAATTAATTTCAAATTTCCATTTCCTGAAATAACAACTTTTAACGTAATTGCATCGTTAGCTGCTACTGTTTTTTTGTCAAGATAAGTCTGCATTTTAAAATTACCAACAGCTCCCGAAAAATCACTTGGTTTATTCGTTTCAGGAAGAGGTTTAACTGTAATTTTAATTGGTTTGCTTTTAACTTTTTTCTTGAGGGTTTGATAAGAAGAACCAAAAAAATCATCAAAAACGCTTTGCGAACTACGCACTCTTTTACGAATATTACATTCTAATTCGAAAGGGTCAATTGTTATTACACCGCTTCGTTGTGGAAATAAAATCTCTTTTTTAATAACTCCAACGTCATAAATCTGACCATTTACATTTTCCCTTTCTAAAGATATTTGACTTGATGTTGGAATATCTTGAGACCAAAAACCATCAAAAGAAGGAAGTTTCATATCTTCAAACCCTGATAAGCTTAATCGAGTATATACTTTTATTGTCGCTATAATATGCTCGCCTTGGTAAACAGTTCTTTTATTTACATTTACTCTTACAAAAAGGTCTTTATTACTAATTTCAGAAGCAGGGATATTTGACTTTTGAATTCGCCCGCCCTGATTGTTGCCTCTATTTGCATTTTGGTTATTTCCTGAGCCTTTTACAACTTCAATAATAATTGAATTAGATTTATATACTTTCCCTTTATATTTAATTTTTGCAGGAGAAATTGTAAATTTCCCTTTTTTTCTTGCTGATAAGATATAAGTGTAGGTATAAGACTCACTTTTCGACATTTTACCATTAATAAATTGAATACTGCTGCTACTCGAAGTATTTGGACCTGATAAAATATTAAAGTCACGCAAGTCCGGTGCTTTAAAATTTGAGCCTCTTGCAGTAAACGAAAACGATAATCTGAATTGCTCTCCAACCGCTACTACTTTTGGTGAAGAAGCAGTGAATTCGACCTCATCGGCAAATGTATTTGTAACAATAAAAAATAATGATATTAATGTTAAAAATATTTTATTCATTGTGTTTTATTTAATGTTTAATTCTTTTTTAACAAGTTTAACAAGATAAACGTTGCAAGTTTCAAGTTACAAATTTAACAAAACAGTTAAAAAATCACCAGTCTTTTTCAATATTAACTCTTTTTGATTTTTTAGCTTTTTCTTTTTTCAAACGTTTCTGAACTTGCTTCTCATCATTCTGAATAGCTTCCAGTAAACGCTTAGCATCTTCTTTCGAGATTTTATTCTGCTTCGCTTGTTGTTTCTTTTGATTTTGCTTTTGTTGATCCTGGTTTTGTTTTTGCTGTTGTTGCTTTTGTTTATCTTGCTTATTCTTATCTTGTTTATTCTTGTCCTGATTTTGTTTGTCTTTATTTTGCTTATCTTTATTGTCTTTTTGGTCTTTATTTTGTTTATTTTGTTTTTTTTGTTGTTGCTGTTTTTTTAACTTATCTTGAGCAAAAGCCAAATTATATTTCGTTTTCATATCTTTAGGATTATTCCTAAGAGCATTTTTGTATGCTTCAATACTTTCTTCAAGTTTGTTAGACTGCAACAAAGAATTCCCTAAATTATGATAAGTTTGAGCCAATTTTTGTTTATCTTTTTCACTACTTGCCAAAGCTTGAAATTGGTTAGATGCTTCTTCAAACTTTTTTTGTTTATATAAAGCATCTCCTAAATTAAAAGCGGCATCGAATGATTCGGGGTTTTTCTCAATAGCCTTTCTATAAGACACTTCAGCTTTACTGTAAGCTATTGTATCCTGCTTAGTTGTATCATTATATGCACTATTGAAATATTTGTTCCCTTTACGAATAAATTTTCTCTCTTTTTGTGCAAATGATTGCATAGAGAATAAAATCAATATTACTATTAAAAATAAATTTTTCATCTGCATTTCGTAATTTTAATAAAAAACAACTTTAAAAACTTTCTATCTCGAAGTATCGGGATTTCGCTATCGCTCAACTTTTAATTTAAAAACATTAACGTCTTTAAAAAATTTATTTTTCCTCTCTAAAATCAAAAACTCAACAAATAAAAGAAATAGAGCAATTGCAATAGCATACTGAAACCGCTCATCATATTCAGAATAAATTTTTGCATCTATTTCAGTCTTATCCATTTTGTTTATTTTTTTAAATAATGTATTTATACCTGCATTTGAATTGTTTGCACGTATATAAATACCATTTCCTGCCGAAGCAATTTCTTGCAACATTGGTTCGTTTAATTTTGTGATTACAACTTTTCCATCTTTATCTGTTCTAAAATCACGCTGACCATAACTACCAACAATTGGAATTGGTGCACCTTTTGACAAACCCATTCCAATAGTATGCACAACAATACCTTCTTCTTTAGCTTTTTCAGCCATTTCAACAGCATTATCTTCATGATTTTCACCATCAGTAATAATAATCAGCACTTTACTCTTATTGTTATCAGGCGAAAAAGAGCTCATTGCAAGATTAATAGCAGATCCAATGGCAGTACCTTGCTTAGGCACAATTGAAGGATTTATTGTTGAAAGAAACATTTTAGCTGCCGAATAATCGGTTGTTATTGGAAGTTGTGTATATGCATCACCGGCAAAAACAATCATGCCGATTTTATCGTTATGTAGCTTATCAATTAGTTTGGAAATTGCTTGTTTTGAGCGTTCAAGACGATTAGGCTTAATATCTTCAGCCATCATACTGTTAGAAACATCAATAGCAAAAATCATTTCTATACCTTCACGTTTAACTTTTTTTAGTTTTGTACCAAACTGTGGTCCGGCAATTCCAATTATAATAAAAGTTAAGGCAAACAATAATAAAATAAATTTCAGTTTCGGTCTTTTAACCGAAACATTAGGCATTAAGCCGGAAATAATTTCTAAATCACCAAATGATTTAACCGATTTCTTTTTTATTTGTACTGAAATAATAAAAATTATTATCAATACAGGTATTAGTAATAAAAAATACAAATAAGTTGTGTGTGCAAATTGAAACATGGTTATTTAGTTCATAAAGTTTGTAAAGTTCATAAAGTTCATAAAGTTTAAAAGTTGGTAAAGTTTATAATAATCATAATACTTATCAACTTTCAACTTGTAACTTTTAATTGTCTTCTAAGGAATATTCCTTAAAATCGTATTTTTAAATAATATTTCAAAAATCAATAATAAAGCAGCAATAATGGCAAATATTAAATATTCATCTTGTTTGTTGCTGTATTTTTTAACATCAATTTTTGATTTTTCTAATTTATTAATTTCTTGATAAATCTGTTTTAACTTTTGATTGTCAGTAGCTCTAAAATACTTACCGTCAGTCATTTGAGCTATTTGGGTTAAAACATCTTCATCAATCTCTACTTTTACATTTTGATATTGTGTTCCAAAAGGAGTTTTGAAAGGATAAGGCGCCATGCCTCTTGTTCCAACTCCAATTGTATAAACTCTAATTCCATATGTTTTAGCAATCTCTGCAGCTGTTAATGGTGCAATTTCTCCCTGATTATTAACACCATCTGTTAGCAAAATAATAACTTTACTTTTTGCTTTACTGTCTTTTAATCGATTAACAGAATTTGCCAGACCCAAACCAATAGCGGTACCATCTTCAATCATGCCACTTTTAATATTTTTAAATAAATTAATTAAAACAGCATGGTCGGTTGTTAACGGACATTGAGTAAAACTCTCACCGCTAAAAATCACAAGCCCTATCCTATCGTCAGTTCTGCCTGAAATAAATTCAATAGCATCTTGTTTAGCTGCTTCAATACGATTAGGCTTAAAATCTTCGGCAAGCATACTACCCGATATATCAAGAGCCATTATTATATCAATACCTTTTGTTGTTGAGCTTTGCCATTTGTTTGTTGATTGTGGTCGTGCAATAACTATTATCAGCAATGATATAATCAATACTCTCAATATAAAAGGAAGATGTCGTAAATAATATTTATATGTTTTTTTTGTCCCTTCAAAACCTTTAATTGTAGAAATTTGAATTGAAGCATTAGTCGTATTTTGTTTAAGTACATACCAAACAATCATTGCTACGACAAGCAAAAACAAAAAGAAAAAATTTGGGTTTGCAAATGTTATGTTACTCATTTTATTTTTTTTATATTTTTATATCTGTAATAAATTTATCACAAATTTCATTCAAACTGTCATTTCGAGCAATAGCGAGAAATCTCATAACACAGTGTATATAAGCTGAATGAGATTTCTCACTTCGTTCGAAATGACAGCATAATTAAAATTTCAAGGGTTTTCGTGCAAGCACTAATTAATTCCTTACAAATTTCATTTTTATATGATAAAAGACTAAAGTAGTTAACAATTTAGATTTTGAATTTTATATTTATGAATTATCAATAACCTAATTATTAACAACTTCTTCACTTTTATCATTAATTATTTCATTCTTATCACTTTTATCTTCTTCCTTTTCAGGATTATATAAATCTACAACTTTTTTAGTGTTGAGTACAAACTTATAAGCATTGTTTAAACTCTGTTCATTATCATCGGGCAAAGGTTTATATTTTGCGAATTTTACAAAATCGGCCAAAGTTAAAATCTGTTTTAATTTTTCAAAAGAGTCGTCGTCTAATAATTTGTTATTTGTAAACGATGATATTATCTCTTGACTTGTTTTCTCCATTGCCATAATGTCAAACCTATTTTCAATGTAGGTTCGCAAAACATCAGTTACAATACTATGAAAATATTTTACTTTTCCTTTTTGCCAATATTTTTCATGTTTTATCTTATCAAGTTCACGCAAAGCAATAACATTTGCCGGTTCTTTTGGTTTTATTTTTTTCTTAATTATGGGCTCGTGTTTCTTTCGTTTCCTAATAAAATATATCACCAACAAAATAAATACAATAATTGCAAGAGCATACAAAATATAAGGTAAAGCTTCTTGTATTGTAATTGGTGCTTCTATTGGTAATTTAATATCTGCAATAGCATTTGCCTGTGTAGTATCAAGCTTTAACGTTTGCACTCCAAGATAAAAAGAGCGAGTTTTTAATGTATCTGTTAAAGAATCATCTTTTGACTTAAAAGCAAATTTAAACTCAGGTATTTCATATATTCCACTATCGAAACATGTAATTAGGTATTCTTGTTTTAACAATAACGATTTATTATCAAGTTCAATAGTATCAATATTTGAACGGTCAAGTATTTCAATTTTATCAATAATAGAATCGTTAAAAATTGGAAAATTGACTTGAAAATTATTTGGTTGAGTAAGTTCAAGATGCAATTTTATTTGGTCACCAATTAAAATCAAATTTGTATCAACACTTGCCTTAACAGTTAAAGACTGTGATAATCCTCTAAAACTCACAAATATTAATAAAACGAAAACTAATAATATTCTATTTGCTTTTTTACTCATCATATATATATAATTTATTCGTGATTCTTAAATCTTAAATCTTAAATTGATTTCACCCTCTTCTTTTAAACAATCCGATTAAAGGTTTAACGTAATCTTCATCAGTTGCAACCGAGATATAGTCAACACCTGATTTTTTAAACATTGTGTGCTGTTTTGTTTCAATCTTTTTCCACCACATAGAGTAATTTTCTCGAATCAACTTGTCGGAAGTATCTACCCAAACATATTTGTTAGTTTCAGCATCTTTCATCTTAATTAAACCAATAGCAGGCATTTGAGTTTCTCTTTTATCATAAATTTTAAGAGCAACAATGTCGTGCTTTTTATTAGCAATTTTAAAAGCATCTTCCAGAGTATCGTCAATACCATCATCAATAAAATCGGAAAGAATAAAAGCAGTACAACGTTTCTTTATAACGTTGGTAAAATATTTTAAAGCTTCGGTAATGTTTGTGCCTTTACTCTCGGGTTTAAAATCAATAAGCTCTTGAATAATTCTTAAAATATGCTTTCGTCCTTTTTTTGGTGGAATAAATTTTTCAATTTTATCGCTAAAAAATATTACTCCAATCTTATCGTTATTTTTGATGGCAGAAAAAGACAGAACTGCTGCTATTTCAGTCATCATATTTTGTTTTAATTGTGTTTGAGTTCCAAACTCTTTCGAGCCACTAACATCGATTAAAAGCATAACTGTTAACTCACGTTCCTCTTCAAATATTTTTACATAAGGGTGATTAAAACGTGCTGTTACATTCCAATCAACATCACGAATAGCATCTCCGTATTGATATTCACGAACTTCACTAAAAGTCATACCCCGACCTTTAAACGCACTGTGATACTCTCCCGCAAAAATATTTTTTGACAATCCACGGGTTTTAATCTCAATATGTCGTACTTTTTTTAATAACTCAGAAGTTTCCATAATAATTAAATTTTAATTAAATAATATATCCCTTCAAGAAATATATTAAGGAACTTCAACAGTATTAAGCACTTGACTAATTATTTCTTCAGAAGTTATATTTTCGGCTTCTGCTTGATAAGTTAATCCAACTCTATGACGCATAACATCATGACAAACAGCACGCACA
>QMPG01000029.1 GCA_003648455.1 Bacteroidota bacterium | reverse complement strand
GTCCCGATATTTTTAATTATCCCATTGTGCACATGACCGGACATGGTAATGTTATTTTTTCGCAGCACGATGTGGAGAATTTGCGAACTTATTTAATCTCCGGTGGGTTTTTACATATTGACGATAACTATGGCTTAAACAAATATGTGAGACGAGAAATGAAGAAAGTTTTTCCTGAAGTAGAATTTGTTGAGTTGCCTTTTTCTTTCCCGATTTATCATCAGAAATATAATTTTTTAAAAGGTTTGCCCAAAATTCATAAACATGATGGTAAACCGCCACAAGGATTTGGCATTTTTTATAAAGGACGATTAGTTTGTTTTTATACTTATGAGTGCGACCTTGGCGATGGATGGGAAGACCAGATTATTCACAACGATCCGGAAGAAACAAGGCTTAAAGCCTTAAAGATGGGAGCAAATATTATTAGTTATGTATTTAATAATTGAAAATATATCACTGGTTTAAGTTTGTAATTTAAACCACAGACAATTAAAATTTTTAAATGAAATCATTTTTAATCATACAAACAGCTTTTATTGGAGATGTAATTCTTGCAACATCAATAATAGAGAAATTGCATAAATTTTATCCCGATGCAAAGATTGATTTTTTGCTTCGTAAGGGTAATGAATCTCTTTTAAGCAATCATCCTTATATTAACAATTTAATTATATGGAATAAGAAGAGTAAAAAATATAAACATTTGTTTAATATTTTAGCTTTGGTTCGTAAACAAAAATATGATTATGTTATTAATTTACAGCGTTTTGCAACAACTGGTTTTATAACGTCATTCTCAAAAGCAAAAAACAGAATTGGTTTTGCTAAGAATCCGTTTTCAATATTTTTTACAAAACGAATTAAACACTCAATAAAAGAAGGGCTTCATGAGGTTGACAGAAATACAAGATTGATTAAGCATATTACAGATGAGCAATCTATGCGCCCAAAACTACACCCTTCAGTTTTAGATTTCGATCATGTGAGTAAGTACAAAAATACAGAATATATTTGCATAGCACCAACCTCAGTATGGTTTACAAAACAGTTCCCAGCAAAAAGATGGATTGAATTTATTAATCAAATACAAACAAATTTAACAGTATATCTGCTTGGAGCAAAAAGTGATTTTGTTGCTTGTGAAAAAATTCAAAGTCAATGCAAAGGTGTTAATGTTATTAACCTTGCCGGAAAAATTAGTTTGATAGAATCGGCAGCTTTAATTAATGATGCCAAAATGACTTATGTAAACGATTCTGCGCCTTTGCATATTGCTTCTGCAATGAACTCACCTGTAGCAGCCATTTTTTGCTCAACAGTTACTGATTTTGGTTTTGGACCATTATCTGAGAAATCTACAGTTATTCAAACACATAAAAAGCTATCTTGTCGTCCATGTGGCTTGCATGGCAGAAAAAATTGCAAAATACGTAGCTTTGAATGTGCAAATTCTATCGATATAAACGAAATGTTAAATTTATTAAAAAAAGAATATTGAAATGGAAGAACCTATAAAAAAATTATATGGCAAATTTGGAGTAAATCTTAGAAATGTAAAAAAAGTTGTTTATGGTGATAAATATACTGCTGTAGTTTTAAAGAACGGAAATATAGGGCTTTGTGCTAATTTAAATAATAGGATTAATATACGCCTCACAGATCTTGAGTCGCCTGATTTTAATAGTTTTGAACACCGAATAGTGTTAAATGCATATTATAATGCAGAGTTTAATAATTTAAATAAGTATGATAAAATTCTTGATATTTTTGATGGTATTGATTTCACAAAATACAATAATTTGGTTATGATTGGTTATTTTAAACCTTTGTTAAAAAAGTTTAAAAAAAATAATATTAAGATATCAATTTTCGATTTATTCGATAGAGATGAGATAATTGTCCCAATGGAGAAACAGTCGGAGTATGTGAAAAAGGCAGATGCAATTATACTTACTTCAACATCAATATTTAACAATACATTTTTAGATATTGTTAATAACACAAGCAATTGTGACATATTTTTATTGGGACCATCATCAATAATGCACCCTGAGATGTTAGACTATAAAAATGTTAAAGCAATTTTTGGGTCTGTTTTTGAGAAAAATGATGAGAAAGTGCTGAATATAATAAAAGATGGTTTTGGCACTCAGTATTTTCTACCATATGGGAAGAAAGTTTCTTTGCAATAGAGAATTATAATTAAAAACCTTTTACCGGAGTAATCATATGTTCAATTAAGACACCAACACAACCGGTCTTTCTGTTTTTAGGAAGAACTCCATGAATTTGTTTTTCAATTCCTGTATTCCCGGGAACTGTTATCTCAATGAAGATTGTTCTTGATTCGAAAACTGTAAATTCAAAAATTTTTGAATAATTATTATCAGCATTGCAATATAAAACATCTTCTGTTTCTTCATCAATTAGCTTTATTTCAATAGTGTCACCCAAAGCTTCTTCATTACATATTGATATGCGATAATCTCTGCCATTAAAGATTTCAAGGGGCATTTTGGATGTTTGTCCTTTTACAAATAAAGCACTTCTCGATGCGTCGTTATACTGATAATATTTATTTTCAGAATATGTGCAGTTGTTTTTCTGAAAGTCTAAGCAAACAGGACCATAATCGTTACCATTATTTTGCCCAAATGAAAATAATGATAATACAATTAAGGATATTGTTAAAATAAAAGGTCTTACAAAAGTCTTCATTAATTAAGAAAAAGTTAAAGATTAAAATGTATAATTGTTAAACATCAAAAAAAAAATCATACTATATTTTAATAACGATAATATGAAATAAAAAATTGTATTTAAAAAGTTATTTATTAATTATTTGCAATATATATTCATTTATCCAACCCTTATTAGACTTTATCCAATCTTTTTTCTCACCAACAATATCATAGCCAGCCTTAGTGAATAGTTTAATACTTTTCATATTATCTGAAGCAATATTACAATAAAGTTGGTGTAATCCTAAATAATTGAATGAATAGTTTATCAATAATTCTAATGCTTCAGTTGCATATCCTTTGTTTCTGTTTTCTTCAGAATAAATTAATATGCCTATTCCGGCTCTAAGATGAAAAGGGTCAAAGTCAAATAAATCAATTGTACCAATTGGAATATTATTTTCTTTTTTTTTCAAATCAATAATTAGTCGCAATTGTTTTGTCTGATAAATATCAAGATGTGAATTTTCAAGATATTGTTTTAAGATGTGCTTAGAAAAAGGG
Organism: Bacteroidota bacterium; assembly: GCA_003648455.1. Next base: position 14,697 of record QMPG01000029.1, on the reverse strand, counting down.
CTTAAAGTGTTGCTTATAGACCAAATATCTGTGTTGTTTTCCCATTCATACAATAAATCAAGATCAGAGGCTTCTAAGGCTCTTAATTTAATGTTTTTATTTTCAAGCATATATTATTAGTTGAAAGTTCATAGTTGAGCGAAAGCAAAATCCCGACACTTCGGGATTTAAAGTTTTTTTATTTTTTAACAATAAAAGCATCTTTGTATCCTTTATTAATTATTTTGTCACATTCTTGTTTTGCAATTTTATAACCTTTATATTTTCCTATAGTGTATCTGTAAAATCCGTCATTGTCTTTTTTTCTTTCAACACCTTGTAAATTTTTAAAATAACTTAATTCAACTGGATGTTTTAATGCAAAAAGTTGAATGGTGTAAGTTGCAGTTTGTTTAATCTTCTTTTCTTTCTCAATTCTTTTTAAAGTTTCAGGCGAACCGCTGTCTTTCATCTTTTGCAATTCAATGCTGTTAATAATTTTTGCTTCAGGGAAACCTGCGTCAATAACTTTATTAAGCAGTTGTAATGCTTCCGATTTATGTTTATATATTCCTACACTATATGCAAATCCGTTGTTTGTTGGGAAAAACCATACATTATTTATTGCTTCGCCTTTATATTTTGTGAAATAATTAACAGGTAATGGTTTCTCTTTTTCGACTAACAATATTGAGTAAGTGAGATTGTTTGCTTTTAAATAATCAGGAATATAAATATCTTGGGTTATAATTTTACTGTTGTCACAATTTAAGATTTTCACATCTACACGACGATTAAATTTTCTTCCTTCGGGATTGTCTGTTCCATCAGGGTTTTGATTAATTGCAATTGCATCTTGCTCGCCAATACCCATAGTAACAAAACGTCTATTATTAATCCCTTTGTTCACAAGATAATTTTTTACGCTTTGTGCTCGTCTTTCCGATAATTGTTTGTTAAAGACAACTCCTCCTTTTGAATCTGTATGTCCAATAATTTCAACATATAATGAAGGATTGTTTTTCATTAACAGGTATAATTTTTCAAGTTGAATTTTTGTGTCACGGGTTAGTTTATCTTGATTAAAATCGAAAAATACGCTTTTTACTACATAATAATCTCCTGAGCTTACCTCTTTAGGAACTAACTCAAAGTTTAAAGCGATGCTGTTACCATGAAAACCGTCAGAAATAAAAACGTCTTTTGCATTTTGATTATAACCATTTCCTTTTACCGATACAGTGTAGTTTCCTTTTGGAACAGTATATGAGTATTTCCCTGTTAAAATATCAGGGTTTATTGTAGCTATTGTTTCCGACTTTGTTTTGTCATAAATTGTAACTACAAAACTACTGTTAAGCTCTTTGTTGTCTTGCAGGTGAATAGTTCCATTAATTAAATAATTCTGAATTACTGGTTCGGTAATTATATTCTCTTCTTCTGGTTTTTCAACAATTATTTCTTCCTTTTGAATAGGCTCTTCTTCTGTTTTTATGTTTTCTTGATTTTCAGTTATTTCTTCTGTTTCTATGTTTTCTTGATTTTCAGTTATTTCTTCTGTGTTTTTAGCAATTAATTCGGGTTGTTTTGTTGTTTTTCTTCCTAATATAGAAATATCATAAATGTCTTTACCTCCAAGACTATTGTCGTCAATTAAAGCCATATAAGCACGTTTCCCGTCTTCAATTGGCATAAAAAATAAATCATCATCAGTAGTGTTTATTGGATAACCAATATTAACCGGTTCAGACCATTCTCCATTATCATCCATCTTGCTGTAAAAAATGTCATATCCCCCCATTGAGTAATGACTTTCAGAACTAAAATATAAAGTTTTGCCATCGCTCAATAAAAAAGGAGTGTCCTCATGGTAAGGCGTATTTATTGATTTGCCAAGATTAATTGGTGTTCCCCATTTACCTTTACTATTTTTTGTTGATTTGTATATATCTCTACCCCCAAAACCATCAGAACGGTCACTTACAAAATAAATTGTATTTCCATCGGGCGAAAAACAAGCATGTGATTCCCATGATTTTGTGTTGATTTTTTTAGGTAATTTTTTAGCTTCTGACCAACCTGATTTACCTTCTTTTTGGCTAAAATATAAATTACCGTTACCAAAATCATCTCTAAAGAAAAGTAGCTGTTCTCCATTTGTCGATATTCCAACTGATGACAGATATCCATCAGAATTTATTTTTGAAGATATATTTCTTGGATTTCCCCAATTTTCTCCTTCTTTTTTTGCAATATAAATATCTTCAACAAAACCACGTTCACCATATAGAACAACTTCTTTAAGAGTTGTATACATTAAAGTGTTACCATCTACTGAAATAACAGGATTAAAGTTGTCATCAGCATTGTTAATTGCATCTCCAAGATTTGTTTTTGTTATTTCGAGTGGAGAAGCCATTAGCTCTTTAGCATTTTTGCATTGTTGGATTTCTAGTTTTACAAAATCAATATAATACACATCGTTAACTTCAAGATAAGTTAAATATTGTTCAAAAGCACTAATAGCATTATCTAATTCATAATTAATAAGATAGGCTTTACCTAGATAAAAAAATGCTTCGGGTGGGGCATGAGTCTCTTTGTAGGAACCTTCTCTCCATTCTTTAGAAATATCTTTACTTGCTTCTTTTAAATATTCTATAGCATTTGTTTTTTCACCTTCTATATTAATATAACACAAACCTATACAATATTGAATATTTGCATTGTTGTATTCTTTGTCAAGAATTTTCATGTATAATGGCAATGCATTTGCAAAATCACCATACATTATGTTTGATTCTGCTTCAACAAAAAGTTTTTTTATTTCTTTTACATTTTGTGAATATGAGGTATTAAAAAATAGAATTGTTGAAAGAAAGAGTAGAGTTTTCGATTTCATTTTATCAAAAATTAGTAAAAAATTAATTAATTGTTCCTAACTTATTTCGTGTTAAGATATATTTTTTGTTTAAAATACAAATTTTTTTCTTTATATAAAATTTATTTAATTAAATATTCATCAGGAATGCCAATAGGTTTAAAATTTAGTGGTTCTTTTCCTTCTTTAATTATTTTAAACTCTACTCGTCTGTTATATTTTCTACCTTCGTAGCAAGGAGAACCATCATCATTGTTATTTTTTGCAATTGGATTATTTTCACCAAATCCTTTTATAATAATGCTTTCGTTATTGACTTTTTTATTTAATAAATATTTTTTTACAAAATCTGCTCTGCGAATGCTTAACTTTTGATTGTATTCTGCTGGTCCTGTTGCATCAGCAAAACCCGAAATTTCAATAACAGCATTTGTGTTATTTCTTAAATATTCGGCAAGCACATCAAGAACTTCTGTGTAAATAAAAGTTTGCTTTTTATCCGTTTCGTGTTTATCGAAATTAAACAAAACTGTTTTGTTTACGTAATATTCTTTTAATAGCTCAACGGGTTTAAGTTTAACAATTTTTTTTGATTGTTCGTATGATTTTTTTGGTACTATAACATCAGTAGTTGTTGTTGTATATCCGGGAGCTTCAATTGTAACATTATATTTTTTCCCCCGTGGCAAGATAATTATATACTTTCCAGTGTTACTATTAGGAGAATAAACACCCATAAGAGAGCCTGTAACATCTTCAGTTACAGTAATTTGTGCATCGCTAATTATTTCTCCTCTTTTATTTTTTGCAAAACCGGTAATTACTGTTTGATTTCGTACACTACTTTCAGGCAAATCAATTATGAAAATATCGTCGCGCCCCATACTACCATTTTGATGTGATGCATAGTAAGCCTGTCTGCCATCGAGAGTTGGAATATAGAAAACATCATCATCAGTTGTATTTATAGGGTATCCAATATTTTTTGGTTCAGTCCATGTACCGTCTTCGTTTAAATAACTTGAAAAAATATCAAAGCCTCCCATTGTTTTGTGACCTTGCGAACTGAAAAATAAAGTAACATCGTCGGGATGTATGTATGGTCCTTCTTCGTTGTATTTTGTGTTTATTGTAGGTCCTAAATTTTGAGCTTTACTCCATTTTCCGTCAGGAAGTTTTTTTACTCTGTAAATATCTAAACCACCATATCCGCCTTTTCTGTCGCTTGTGAAATACATGGTCTTACCATCAAAAGATAAGCATGCATGTGTTTCTTTTGCTTTTGTGTTTATTGGAAATTCTAGTTTTTTTGGTGTCGACCATTCAATTCCTTCTTTTTTGCTCGAATAAATATTTCCATCGCCATTATCATCTTTATAGATAAGTAATAAATTAGCATCAAATGAAAGTCCTATTGATGCTTCGTGCCCTGATGTATTAATACTGTCGGAAATTTGTTGTGCTGGAGCCCAGTTTTCGCCTATTTTGTAGGAAGCATAAATATCTTCAAAATATTGTCCGTCGGTTGTTAATTTATCTCCTGTGTTGCCTTTTCTTTTCGAGGTATATATTAATACTGTTTGATCGCCAGACACAACAGGACTATGTTCGTCATATTTACTGTTAATATTTTTGCCAAGGTTTGTAACAACCATGTTAATAGGATGTTTTACTAACTCAATAGCATTTTTGCATGCCGAAATTTCATGTTCTACTTCTTCTTTTAATGATAAATCTTTATCAGATAATTTTGTGTTAAATTCATTAAGGATATCAATAGCTTTATTAAAATTATTATTGTAATGATAGGCTTTTCCGAGATAAAAGTATGATTCTAAAGGTGCTTTTGTTTCTTTAAAAGAATTTGGGTTATAGTTATTTGAAATATTTTTAACTGCTTTTTCGAGATATTTAACTGCTTGTTTTTTTTCTTGCGCAGTATGAATATAACAGTATCCAATTTTAAAATTTAGATTGCTGTTATCTGAATTAACTTGCAATAATTTTTTATATATCTCAATGGCTTCTTGAAAATTTCCGTCATCAATATATGCCTCTGCATTATAATATTCATTTTCAAAAGACTTATCCTCTGACGATTCTTCTGTTTGAGAATATGTTATATTAATTAAAGATAGTAGTAAACTAAGTAAGAAAATTTTTTTTTGCATACCTATTAATTTTAATAATCTCTGCTAATTTAAGAAAAATATTAATAAATTAATTAAGTTATTTATTTAAATATTTCTTTCTTTGTAATTGAAAACAAAATGCTTGCAATTAATTTTTATTGATTTTTATTAAAAAAAACATGACATATCTATATAGATATGTCATGTTTTATAAAGATAATAATTAAGCAATTAGATACTATTTAACAGCAATAGTTTCAATTTCAACCATAACTCCAAGTGGTAATTTTACAACACCAAAGGCAGCTCTTGCCGGAGGATTTACCGGATAATATTTTGCATAAACATCATTCATTGCTTTAAAGTTATCCATATTATCTAATAAACAGGTTGATTTAACAACATCGCTAAAAGTATAACCCGCTTCGTTTAATATTGCTTCAATATTTTTCATAACTTGCTCTGTTTGGGCTGTTATGCCTTCAGGTATCTCTCCATTTTCAGGGTTAACTGGTACTTGTCCTGAGATGAATAAGGTTCCATTAATTTCAACTGCTTGACTGTATGGGCCAATTGCTTTAGGTGCTTTTTCTGTATTTATTATTCTTTTCATATGATTTATTATTTTTTGTTAAAATTATTCATATTTTTCATAAACTATAATGTCATTTCTGTTTTTTTTAGAACGTGTAATATAATATTTTTTGTCTTTTGTGTAAAATTTAATTTTATTTAGAGTAATCTCTTCAACTACACATCCTCTAGGTGTTTTTTCGCAATTTATTTTACGATAGCGTTTTGTATAAACATTAATTTTTTTGTATTCTGAAGAATAACGTTCGCATTTTAAATAGAAAATACTATCGTTATTACTAAAATAGCTATTGTTTAATTCTAATACTCCTGTTAATCGTAAAGAACTAATTTTTTCAAAAGACCCAATTTTATAGAAGGCTATTATTGATGATTTTTTTCCATAAGTTGCAACTAAAAATTCATTACTTTCACTTAATATCATTGATCTTACAATGCTATTTTTGTTTTCTTTATTTGGGGAGTTTTTATAAAAATTTGGGGCTTTAATGGTTGTTAAGTAAGCATATCCTTTTTTATTTTGACTATACAATGTAAATACATTGAATATTGAAACTAGTATTAATGTTATAAAAATTTGTTTCACTATAATAATGATTTTTTTAATGTTGTATTTTAACCCGAAAAATTCATAATTTTTCTACGCTTAAGAATTACCAACAAATTTAGGTACTTCTAATGCGGGGTTTACTTGCGTGAGCTCACCGCCAGCTGGCGGTGAGCTCACGCTTTATTTCCCACTATCCATCGCTAATTCATGCAAAAACGAAGTGAATTGCATGAATAATGCGGGTTAAGCTTATTTTTTTTCTGTTGTTAACGATTTCTTATAAAATTTTAAACGAAAATATAACAAAATAAAGAATATATGAAATTTGTTTTTGTAACAACTATATTTTTAATGAAGTAAAAAAGGAGAGATTATTTCTCTCCTTTTTATGTTTGGTTATTATTTTAGTTTAATAGAATAATTAGTTGTTAGATAGTATTGTGTATAAAAATCTTTTAATACTTTTCTTTGGTGTTTTTTCGAATTCTTCTTTTCTAATTTCAAATTTAGCAATTCTCATGTAGTTTGGTAAATCTTCATTCAAAAGATTTTTGTTATGAAGCATTTCAAATTCAAGCCCTTCGCTGTCAATTCCTTTTTCTTCAATAAAGTCATAATCAGGAACGATTAAAGCATGAAGTTTTCCTGTTTTTTCAATAACTAAGCTTTCATTAACAAAAGGTAAATTATTTATTTTAGCTTCAATTTCTTCAGGATAGATATTTTGACCGGAAGGTCCCAAAATCATTGATTTGCTTCTTCCTTTAATATAGATACATTCATTTTTGTCGATTAGTCCTAAATCGCCTGTGTGTAACCAACCATCTTTGTCAATAGCTTTTGCAGTAGCTTCTTCATTTTTATAATAACCAACCATTACATTTTCGCCTCTTACAAGAATTTCGCCAACAGTATTGTATGGATCATCGGAATCAATTTTTAGTTCTAAAGTGTCAACAATACGGCCTGTTGAAAACATTTTGGTTTTATTCCATGGCGAATAACTAATAAGTGGTCCACATTCTGTCATTCCATAACCAATTGTATAATGAAGCTTAATTTTATGAAAGAATATTTCAGCTTCTTTGCTTAAGGCAGCACCACCTAGAACAACTTCTCTAAAATTACCTCCAAAAGAATCATTCAATGAAGTTAAAAACTTTTTATATATTATTCTATTTAAGATTGGAATTTTAGTTAAAAATTTAATCTTTTTGGTTTTAAGAACAGGCTGAATTTTATTTTTGTATACTTTTTCGAGAACCAGAGGGACTGAAAGAATTATTTTTGGTTTAATTTCTTGAAATGCTTTTATGATAATTTGTGGTGATGGAATTTTTCCAAGAAAAGTGATATGACAGCCTTTTGTAAAAGGCCATAAAAATTCAAAAGCACATCCAAAAGCATGGGCAAGAGGTAAGAAAGAAACAATTCTATCTCCTTGTACAACTTTAAAATTATGTCGTGCATAATGAATATTAGCTGCTAAATTATTATGTGTAAGCATAACTCCTTTTGAGAAACCAGATGTTCCTGATGTGTATAAAATTCCCAACAATTCTTTATTGTCAATATTTTTTAGTTTAAAATTTGCCGGAGATAGTGTGTTTTTTGAAAAGTATTCATCAGCTTCTTTAAGATTAATATCAGCATCTTTATTCTTCGAATTTAGTACTGAATAATCCTCAAGAGAAACAATGGTTTCTACATTATTCATCTCTTTAGCATCAATTTTTTGATATATTTGATCAGAGATAAACAATAATTTAGCTTCTGAATGGTTGATTATATGATGAATATCATCTTTAGGAAAATCTTGTAAAAGAGGAACTATTACAGCACCATAAGTAACAGTTGCTAAATATACAATAGCCCAGTTTGTATTATTTTTCCCTATTAAAGCAACTTTATCGCCTTTTTTAATGTTATTTTTTTTTAGGAGATAGTGGAATTTTTTAATTTTTAAGCCCACTTGTCCGTATGTAAAAGTCTCTCCTTGGTAGTTTGTAAGTGCTGGTAAACTCCAATTAAGTTTAATACTGTTTTCAAAGTATTCAACAAAATTTTGTTTAATCATTATTTTAAGTTTAGTTAGTAAAAATAAAACTTTTAAAAGTAATATTTTAATTTTTAAAAAAAAAATGAATTATGTATATTGAAATATTTAATGAGTTATAGAAAATAATAAAGTGAGCAATTGTTTGATTTTCATTTGAATAAATATTTGTATTTGTGTTAGTGAAAATAAAATTTTGTTGATAAAATTATTGTGTTTTATATTATATTAATTAATCAGTACCTTTTTTGTTAAAAATTGTATAACCAAAATTGAATGAAAAATAAAATTTTGAGTTTGTTTTATCAAAATAACTTAAATTTATGCTTGCAGGACCAAAAAATGTTTGGTAAACAAGAGTAGTAGATAAAATAAAAGATCTGTTATTAAAAGCATCACCGTATTTTGCTCTATAGTTATCAAATTGAATTTTTTTGTAGGGTTGAAAGATATATCCTTCTATTCGCAAATCAAAATCAGTAGAAAAATTATAAATTGTTTTAATTCCTCCTGCTAAATAAGTATTTGCCCTGAAGTTTTCAATAAATATTGTTTTACTGGCAGGAGTTGGACAAAAAGCCGGTGCAGACATTATTGAAGAAATGTAATTATTGTAAAAATCTTTGGTTGAATACAATCCCTGAAAATAAGTTCCAATAATAATTTTTTTGTTTATTTTACGATATTTATCTATGATAAAATTTACCTGAATCCAATTATGATTCATGTTTGAAGCATTTGTGTCAACATTAATTGAATAGCTGCCGGGAATATATTTCTCATTTCCGTTAATGTACCTTGTTTTTAGTGCTAAATATTTACCTGAATTAGGGAACTGGTAATAGTTAAGAGTACTGTTCTCAATTGATAAATGAAATGTATATGCATCAAAATTTGTTTGGTCGGCTATATCTGTTTTGTTAAAACTGCTTGTTTGATAATATTCGTAAGAAGTTTTTGTTAGCGCACCACCAAATGATATTTTTCCATGATTATGAAAGGGGAAGCCAATATTTGTTCTATAATTTCCTTCTTTGTTAATAAGGTATGATGGATGAACGTCTTCATAAAAAAGCTCACTGTTGCTGCTAAAGTAATCCCATCTGTTTAAAGTAAGTGCTAGTTCGATATAGTATGGTACCACAATTTTGTTAAATAAGAATTTTGTTGGAGAAAAATCAATACGAGATTTTATTTGTCCTGAATTATAAAATTTGCCAAAATAAGTGTTTGCCGAAAAATTGTATGCTTTGTTTGATAAGTGTCTGTATTCAATTTCGGCAAAAGCCTGATTAAGAGAACTAGACGAAATATTACCGCCTAAATTTGCCTGAAATTTATTGTTCCTACTAATCTTTAGATATAAATCAAAGTAGCCGGTTTCTTCATTGTAAATTGCTTTTGGATAAATTGATTTTATCATATCATCAGCTATAAGTTTAAAATAAGCTTTTTTGAATTGTTTAAATGTAAATATTTCTTTTTTTTGTTTAATGCTTTTTAAAACATATTTTCTTTGTGTGCTGTTTAAACCCTCAATGTATATATCTTTAAATAAAATTTCAGGACTATTAGCTTTAAATTTTTCTCGTTTTTTATTTAGTTCGTTTATGTCAACTCTGCGTTTTATATTGTTTTTAATTGAATCCATTTTACTTAGTGCAGCATCGTAACCGTTTTTAATAAGCATATTGTACTTATTAAAGTCCATTAGTTCAACTCCCTTAACGTTTGGTTCAATAAGAATTCCATTTTCTGGCAGGCTATAGTCAGTTTTAACCATCAACATATTTTCAAGTTGAGTGTATAAATCATCTTCATCGGGTTGTGGAGAGTTTTTTGCTACTTTACACCCAATAATTATATCAGGATTAAAATCTTGTTCTACAATGTTAACAGGGAAATTATTTTTCATTCCCCCATCAAAATATAAAGTGTTTTTTATTGTTATAGGCTTGAAATAGAATGGGAAAGTCATTGATGCCCGAATAGATGATGATAATAAACCATGTGAAAATACTGTTGCTTTGTTTCTGTAAACATCAGTGGCAACACATCTAAAAGGAATAAATAAACTATCGAAATTATAATTTGCTATTGCACTTGCCTGTGAATAGATTTTCAGAAAAGCTAAATCCATTTGATGGTTTGGAACAATATTGGTAGGTAGAATAGGTTTTAAAACAGAATCTTTATCTGTAGTAAATTTCATTTCAAACATTGATGAATTTTTCTCTTTTAACTTAAAAAAATAAGTGTCAGATTCCTCGAGCTTACCAAATGCCCATTTTTGAAAATCATCAGATTTTATTAAATCTTTCATCTCTTCAGGGCTTAAACCAATAGCATATAATCCGCCAATAATTGCACCCATAGATGTTCCAGCAACATAGTCGATAGGAATACCATTTTCTTCTAATGCTTTTATTACTCCAATATGGGCTATTCCTTTTGCACCGCCACCACTTAATACTAAACCAACTTTTTGTGAATAAACACCCGAACAAAAGATTGTTAAAATGAATAACAGAATAATATATTTGAAGTGTAAAAACAATTTCATCTATTTAATTTTATATTGAATACAAATTAGTTTTTTTTTTCTAAATTAGCAAACGTTTTTAATTTATTAATTATTAGGCTTTGATAAAAAAAACAACTTAATGCATTTAGCTTTTAATCAAACAGAGATTTATTAAATTTTAAATTTTAAACTTTAAACTATCCTTATGATACTTATTGCAGATAGTGGCTCAACAAAAACTGATTGGCGAACTGTTGACAAGAAATTTAATATTAGTAAATTTCAAACAGTTGGTCTAAATCCATTCTTTGTAGATAAAAAAAACATTAGCAAAATTATTAATAAAACCTTAAGTTCAAAACTAAATATTGAAGAAATTAGTAAAATATTTTTTTATGGTTCGGGTTGTTCGTCAGACATTAATTCAAACCTTATTAAGGAGTGCTTAGAGATGGTTTTTAATAATGCTGAAGTTTTTGTTTATACAGATTTGTTTGGAGCATCAAGAGCATTGTTTGGGAACAATAGTGGTATTGTGGCTATTTTAGGTACCGGTTCAAATTCAGCATATTATGATGGAGGGAAAATTACAGAAAATATTAATTCTCTGGGCTATATTCTTGGTGATGAAGGGAGTGGGGCATATCTTGGCAAAAAGTTTATTGCAGATTTTTTAAATAATGAATTACCAAATAATATTTACAATAAATTTATTAATGAATATAAGTTAACAAAGGAAAATATTTTAGATTCTATTTATTCAAAACCATTTCCAAATAGATTTCTTGCTTCATTTACAAAATTTTTATTTAAGAATAAAGATGATAAGTATGTGATTGATTTATTGGAAGATAGTTTTAATAAATTTTTTGATAGAACAATATGTAAATATACTGATTATGATAAACAGATAACAAGATGTGTTGGATCTGTTGCTTATTATTTTGAAGATATAATAAGACCTTTGGCTTTAAAGAGAAAGATTAATATTGATAAAATAATTAAAACTCCCATTTCTGGTTTAGTAAATTATCATTTAGAGAAATTTTAAATTCTTATATTATTCGTCTATTTTTTCAAGAATTTTTTCAACTTCTATTTGAGTTTCGTGAAGTTTTTTCTGACAGCTTTTTATTAACAAAGAAACTCTTTTAATTTTTTCTGAAATTTCGTCAACATTTAAATCGCCATTTTCAATATCATTAACAATTTTTTCTATTTCAGTAATTGCATCGGAGTATGAAATCTCTTTTTTAGCCATATTGTTTAGATTGTTATTTTATACTATATTTTAATTCCCATTATTAAAACATCATCAATTTGTTCATTTTCACCTTTCCATCTAATGAATTCATCATAAAGAATTCTTCTTTGTTCATTAAGAGGTTTTTTGTGTATTTCTAGTAATATTTTTTGAAATGTTTTATAAGTCAATTTTTTATTACTTACCCCTCCAAATTGATCTGCATAACCATCAGAAAATAAATAAATTATATCATTTTTTTGTAATTGAAGTTGGTGATTTGTGTAAATATTTTCTGATTTTTCATAATTCCCAATTTCGTATATATCCCCTTTTAATATTGATAAAGAATTATTTCTAATAAGATAAATTGGATTTTTTGCTCCGGCAAATTCTAATAAGTTCGTTTCTTGTTCAATAGTTATCAATGCCATATCCATTCCATCTTTTGCAACAATACCTGCATTATTCTGGCAAAAAGTATTTTTTATTCCGGTATTTAGCGATTCAAGAATTTCTGATGGTTTAATAAGTCCTAATTCAGATATTGAATGGTCGAGCAAATCTTTACCAACAATTGACATTAAGGCTCCGGGTACTCCATGGCCAGTACAGTCAACAGCAGATATAATTATTTTTTCAGAGTTGACTTTATTATTTAATACTTTATGCTTTTTTAGAAAATAAAAATCCCCACTTAATATTTCTTTTGGTTGAAATAATATAAATGAATTTGGTAAAAGCTCATTAATAATTGTATCGGTAGGGAATATGCTTTGTTGTATTCGTTGAGCATATTTTATACTATCTGTTAATTCTTTATTTTTTATTTTAATATTATTAAAAACTCTTTTCAATATTGAATTTTGTGATTGAATTTCGTCTCTTTGTGATTGAAGTTCTTCTTTTTGTTGCTCAATCTCAAAATTTTGTTTCTCAATTGCTTTGTTTTTTTCTTCTAGTTTTTTAGTCGATAATTTAATAATTGTGTAACTACGATAAATAAAAAATATTAGTATAGAAACTAATATTATTATTGCAATAAATAGAAATAGTGCTATTTGCTGAGCTTTTATCTTTGTATCGCGTTTTTTTAAATTTATTTTTTGTGAATTAATTTTTTGTTGCTGTAACAAAATGTTGTTGTTAAGGTCGTTTAATTTGTTTGTTTGTTTTTCTATTTCCTTTTTTTGATTATCTATTAATGATTTTTGATTATTAATATTTTTTTCTTGTTTTTTTAGAATGTTAAGTCTTTGTTTTAGGATGTTCTGTTGATTGTTAATTTCTTTTGAAAGAGAACTTAGCTTAGCGTTTTTTTTATTAATTTTTTTTGTCAGTTTTGATATTTCAATATTTTGATATTCTATTTCTCTTTTTCTTTTTGATATCTCATCATTTTGTGACAATATTATTTTCTTTTGATTATTAATTTCTTTTTTTTGTTTTTTTACAGTTACTCTTTCATTTTTTAGTTCACCCTCAGTTTTAATATATAAATCTCTTAATTCTGTTTTTGATTTTGCTATAGCTAGAAGCTGAGGAGCTACAACAAGTTTGGCTTTCCGAATATTTTTATCATTAATTTGAAAACTTATTGTATTTTTAATATTCAGAAAATTAATCATTGATCTGTTAATCCCAATATTGTCAGTAACAAGGAGAGTATTATACTGCTTTATCTTATTATAAATGGTATCAATTTGATAATTCAACTCTTTTGATACAAATAGTATTTCCGTTTCTGTAATTTCATCATAATGCTTAAAATGCAATAATTTAATAGGCTTGTCTTTTAATTTTTTTATCTTTTTTAATTTGTTTATTTCTATTATCTCATTTTTTGCTTTACCTAAAACCCCAATCCTAAAATAATCATCATTATTACCTTCTTCCCATTCAATGTATTTTCCAAATTGATAGATATATGCAACCTTAATACTTGTAGCCGAGTATGTTTGTGAAAAGGAATAATTATTAATAAGCAAGAGTTGTGCTATAATTAATAAATATAATATGTTCCCTTTTATTCTCATTAAAATTGTTTAATAGTAGTGCTATAATTCTATAATCTTTGTTAAAAAAAACAAATTTAATTAAATAAATTTAACTACTGTGTATATAAATTAAAATAATATAAAGGAACTGTAAATAAAATTTTATTAAAGTTCTTTATATTAACTAGCCTGAGTTTTATATAAGAAATATATTTAGCTTTAAGCAAAGTTTTTATTGACAAGTCATATTCTTTTGACATGAATTGAAACTTAAATCAAAACAATAATTAATATTCTGCTTAATTTTCTTACATTTTCTTTCATAACTTCTAATTATGAGAGTAAAAGTATGAATTTTATTCATGTGATTTTTTTTTATCGACCAATGACTTGTTTCAATGTACAGATAACAAATATTTTAATTTGAATTGTAAAATTGGTTTCAAATTTGTTTGTTCGTCAAAAAAGATTTGTTTTTTAATAAAAAAATTCATAATTTACTTTTCAAAATAATAAGACAATTAAACTAAATATTATGAAAAATATAGCAATTGTATCTATTATTATTTTCTTTATTAAATTTAATAGTAATTTATTTTCACAAAACATTGCAATAACCGATGACGATGCTTATACAGCAAATAGCACAGCAATGCTTGATGTAAATTCAAACAGCAAAGGTATGCTTGTTCCAAGATTATCTACTACAGAAAGAATGGCTATTACAAATCCTGCAACAGG
>QMPG01000028.1 GCA_003648455.1 Bacteroidota bacterium | reverse complement strand
TATGGAGTGGATTCAAACGTGTAATTTTTTGTAAAAACAGTTTTTTAATTCAAATTTTTACATAATGCTAAATTATGATATTTAATTGAATAAATTAATTAATAACTATTGTTAATTTGAAACTCCAAACTTCAAACTTTATTTATTATTCATAAAGCCTTGTTTTTTTAATAGTTCTAAAAATTGATTAGAGAAAAACACATTATCTTTTTTTGTGTAGCGTTTTTGAGTGAAAATTTGAGCAAGATTTTGAGTTTTATTTTCTGCAATTAAATCAATTGTTTCTTGAAGGTTTTCTTTTTCTTCATAAATTTTATTTATATCATCTTCAGTGTAATCATTGTATGTTTCTTTATGAATAACACCGTTTAAAGGTAAACGGTCGGTTAATTCAGGATTTTCATCGGGATAACCCAAAGTTATTGTGGTTACAGGGACAACGCCTTTTGGTAATTTAAGAATATCGACAATTTTATCTGCCATATATGTTGTAGTGCCAAGATAGCAAATTCCAAGACCTTTGTTTTCGGCAGCTAAAACAACATTTTGAGAGGCAAGAATTGCATCAATAGTAGCATTATAAATCCAAAGAAAATTGTCATATCCGGGCTCGGCATCTCTAAAGTTACACCATTTGCTAAAGCGGTTAATATCGGCACAAAATGTTAAAATAACAGGTGCTTGAAGAACCATATTTTGTTTAAAATGAACATCCCAAAGTTGTTTTTTTAATTCTTCATTTCTTGTAACAATAATGCTGTAAACTTGCATGTTGCCAGTGTTAGATGCTCTAATACCTGCGTTTAGTATTTCGTTTAAGCTTTTATCATCTATGTTTTTATTTTTATACTTTCTTATTGAACGGTGATTTTTTATTGTGTGCATCATGATAATTTGAATTATTGTATTGTTAGTTATTTATATATAATGATTTAAATTGAACAAAAATGACTAAAAATTTTGAATAAACAAATATAAGATTGATAAAAATTAAGTTTTTTTAAATTAAGTTTCTACATTTGTTTAATCTAATTAATTAACGAGATATTTGATAAAATATTTATAATAATGAAAAATTTATTAAAAGATAAAAGTTTAGTATTAATAGCATTTTTTATTTCAATAGTATTACCTATTACATATTATAAACCTACAATAGATAGGATTTTGATGCCTAGAGTTATTGTCTTGTCGGTATTAATTATTTTATTATCGATTGTTTGGTTAACAAATAAGAAAAAAATTCATTTAGGGATAAAATCTCTTATTCTAATATTTTTATTTTTAGCTTATTTATTAAGTTCAGTAATATCCGGATTTAATGCAATTAATGGTTACGAAAGTGTGTTTGAAATTTTCAAATCAGCACTTTTTGTTTTATTCTTATTCTTTGTCGTTATTACAATACAAGATGATGAATCTAAACTTGATTTATTAATAAAGTCATTTATTGTTTTTTCATTTGTTATTGTTGCAATAGGCGTTTTTCAGTTTTTGAAGGTAGATTTTTCTGATTTCCGCAGTCATAAAAAGAATTTAGGCTATTATTTTGTGCAAGCTATAACCCCTGTAAAGTCGACAATGGGAAACAAAAATTTATTTTCTGATGCATTATTTCTTTGTTTTCCTTTTTTGATTTATGGATTAGTATATTATAATAAGTTTTGGAAATATATATCAATAATACTCTTAATTTTAAGTTTAGGATTTATTGGTATGCTTGTTTCTAAAACTGTTTGGGTTGCTATAGGAGTTTCTTTATTTAGTGCTTTAATTTTATTTATTATATATATAATTAAAAACGGTAGAACAATTTATGCATCAAAGCAACGCTATTTAATATATATCGTAATTGTTTTTGTAATTGGAATTATTACAAGCTATGGCGTTTTGCATTTCACAAACAGCAAAATTCTTGAAGTTGCTAAAGAAAAAGTTGAGCAAATAACAAATAAAGACAATTTTGATAAAGATTTAATATTAAATAATGATAATCCAAATGTAGCACAAACGCGAATACTTGTTTGGTATAAGTCGTTTAAGATGTTTGAAGAAAAACCATTTTTTGGAGTTGGTCCGGGTAACTGGCGAATTAATATTCCAAAATATGGATTGAATGGTTTTAAAACAGATATAGAGCAGGGAGTAAAACATTTTCAACGAGCTCATAACGATTATATTTGGGTTCTTTGTGAAACAGGAATTATTGGCTTTGTTTTTTATTTCTCGGCATTTCTTTTTGTATTAATACTATCAATTAAAAAGTTTTTTAATGCAGAAGATAAGAAAGAAAAATTGTTATCTTTTTTACTTGCAATAAGTATATTAGCTTATCTCACAATCTCATTATTTACATTTCCTAAAGAAAGAGTTTCTCATAACATTATTGTTTTTGCTTGTTTTGCTATTGTTGTATTGTTATTTTATAAAGAAGATAAAAAAATTACAGTAAAAGATAAGCATAAATATATTTTAATGTTATTTAGTCTGGCAATAGGAATTTATTCTTTTTCTATTACAAAACAAAAAATTATTGGAGAGAGTCAAACAAAAAAGGTAATAAAAAATCAATATGCCAGTCGATGGAATAGAGAAATCCGTGAAGTGAATAAAATTAAAGGGAATTTCTATTCTTTAGATCCATATTCAACACCAATTGTATGGTATAAAGGCGTTGCTTTGTCGCAATTGCACAAATATGCTGAGGCTAAAATAGAATATGAAAAAGCATTAAAAATTCACCCCTATCATATTCAGGTATTAAACAATCTTGCATCCTGTTGTGATTTGCTGGGAGATCATAATAAGTCTGAAAGTTATTACAAAAAAGCATTAAAAATTTCTCCAGATTTTAAAGATGCTTTGGTAAATCTTTCTATTGTTTATTTCAATAAAAGAGAAAATGAGAAGGCTTATAATACTATTTACAGATGTAGTGCTAAAAATCCTGTTCCTCCAAAATACAAAATTGTATTAAAAGCTATTTTAAAAAAGAAACTCGAGCTTCTAGCAATAAAAATAAAAAATCCATATCAACGAAAAAAAATATTAGAATTACGTAATAATGATAAAAGGCTCATTCGTTTGTTTAACAAGGCTAAGAGGGATAAAGTAACATTTGAAGAGCTTATTTTAAAAGTGTTAAATTTTTAAAATAAAGAAATTATAATTATTTTAGTCCCGTATATTTTATACATATAGATTATTAAATAAATTAAAATTTTATACAATGAAGAAAAAAGCTTTATTATTCGCGATTTTAGTAGTTATTGTTACTGTTATAAGCTCTTGTAGTACAAAAAAATGCCCTGCATATAGTCAGGTAAATAATGTTCAAGTTGAAAAAGCAGCTTAGTTTTTTGTTTTTTTCATTCTTTGTTGGGTTTTATTTAATATAGAATCATATTAAATAAAGAATTATTTTTAATAAATTTCCATTTTTTTTTGATTTTCTTAAATTAATATTTATGAAAAGGCTCTTACTAATATTAGTAATTATTCTAACTATTAGTAAATTAGCTTTTTCACAAGGTGAAGTTGACGACGAACAAAAAATATTTTTAAGAAATGAAAGAACCTACAGTTTTCTCCTTAACTCAAACGGTTGGGGAGTGAATTACCAGTATGGTAAAATGATTGATGCTTTTAACAAAAAACTTTACAGTTTTGATATTGTAGGCATACGTCATCCTAAAGAAATAAAATTAGCAAATCCATATTTCCCAAATTTAAAACGTTTTGTTTTTGGCAAGAAAAATAATTTCTACAGCCTTAGATTTGGTTTGGGAAAACAAAAAAAATTATACAGCAAACTCGATAAAGGAGGTGTTGAAATAAGATATTTTTACACCTTAGGAGCAAGCGTTGGTATTATTAAACCAATTTACTATGAGGTTTTGTATTTATCTGCAAGCAACACTTATGAAGTAAAAACAGAGAAATTTAATACATCTATTCATAGTGTTTTTGATATTTATGAACGAGCTTCATTTTTTAAGGGGTTTAACGAAATCTCAGTAATGCCGGGAATTTTTTCTAAAGTAGGAGGTAGCTTTGAGTTTGGTAATAAAGACGAAAAAATTAATGCAATTGAAGTAGGGGCTATTCTAGAGATTTTCCCTACCGACATTAAGATAATGGCAACAAAAGATAATAGTTTTTATTTTGCTGCACTTTTTGTCAGTTATCGTTTTGGAAATATTTTTAACGGAAGAATAAAAAAGAAAAACAAAAAGCAGAAAGAAATAGATAATAGAGGATTAAAAGATTTGCATCGATAGTTTTAATAGTTTAAAACTCTTTTGTTATTTTTTTTATGTTTATTGTCATTAAGCTTCGCGGTAATTTGTTGTTATTTATTTCATGCCATTTTTGTTCAATATAAGTTAATGATAAATTGAATAACTATTAACCAGAGTTCGATATAAGATATAAAACACAGAAATTCAGAAATGAACAAGAATTTAATTGTAATTTTAGGACCAACAGGAATTGGTAAAACCGATTTCAGTATTTATATAGCTCAAAAATTAAATACCTGCATAATTTCTTCTGATTCACGACAAATATATAAAGAGTTAAAAATTGGGACTGCCGTTCCTTCCGATGAACAATTAAAAAAAGTAAAACATTATTTTATTGCCAATAAATCTATTTACGATTATTATAACGCCAGTCAGTTTGAGTTTGAGGTGATTGATTTGCTTAATGAACTTTTTAAAACCAGCAATAATGTTTTAATGGTTGGCGGTTCGGGAATGTATATTGATGCTGTGTGCAATGGTATTGACAACTTGCCCACTATTGATGAAGAAGTAAGAAAAAATTTACTTGACAGATTAGAAAATGAAGGTATTGACAGCCTCAGAACAGAACTGCATAAAATAGATCCTGATTATTATTTAACGGCAGATGTAAAAAACCCGAAACGAATTTTAAAAGCTCTCGAAGTTTTTATAATGACAGGAAAACCTTATTCTTCTTTCTTAACAAAAAACAAAAAAGAAAGAGATTTTAATATTATTAAAATCGGTTTGAATATTGACAGACAGAAACTTTATGAACGAATTAATTTACGAGTAGACATAATGATAAAAAATGGATTAGTAGACGAAGCTCGTAAATTTTATAAAGATAAAAATCTTAATGCCTTGAATACGGTTGGTTATAAAGAACTTTTTGAGTATTTCGATAATAAAATTACCTTAGACAAAGCAATTGAATTAATTAAAAGAAATTCAAGACACTATGCCAAACGACAACTTTCGTGGTTTAACCGAGATAAATCAATAAGATGGTTTAACCCTTCTGAAAAGGAGAAAGTTATTGAATATATAAATTCTGAGATAATTTAAGATTTTAGAAGAATATTGTAAACTGTCGCGCCTTAAATTTTGGGTGGGATTGCATTCTCTGTTTCGTCCTTTTAGCTTGCCCCTAACAATAAAATAAACGCTCAATTCCGTTTATTTCTATTATAGTAATAACAGGTTTAGTCGTTAAAAACGGCAATTGTTTAAAAAGGGGGCACTTTAAAATTCGGGTGGATTACAATAAAATAATAAGGGGTCAAGTTCAAAAATTGGGGATGCCTTTTCTTGCCTTTGTAATGATATTTGTTTAAATAAATCTTTTTTTTAGAAATAGTCTGAAGGACTAAAACAACTATAACTTGGAACATCGTCCTAAAAAATATTGCCATAGCAAGGATATTAAAAAAGTTCAAAGTTCATAAAGTAGTTGCTGTGGTTAATAAAAAAATTGATGTTGTTTAGCGAAGCCACCGACCTTAAAACGCTTCATTAATACTGTGTTCTGTTATTTTCTATTTTGCATGAACTAAAAATTAACTTTAATAGATGTTTAAACATTTTATACAAGCTCCAATGTTAATCAAGAAATTTACAAAAGTTTTAGAATAATTGTTACAAAAAACGGAACTAATATTGTTAAAACAATACCGCTAAAAATTGATATAATTGCATACTCTTTTCCAGATGATTTTACAATAATTGGTAAAGTAGTATCCATTGAAGTAGCACCTCCTGAGGCTATAGGAGCAAGTTTACCAAAGTATTTTGCAAATAATGGACTTGACAACAATGTGATTATCTCTCTCATTATATTCGATAAAAGAGCTATTACACCAAGTGTTTGTCCACTTATTTCAGTAATTAAAATACTTGAAAGACTGTAATAACCAAATCCTGCACCAACAGCCAATACTTCTTTCATTTCAAGATCAGGCAACAAAAATGATATTAATAACGAACCTAATAATGATCCAATAATTACACATAATGGTACCAGAAAAATTTTATATTTATATTTAATAAGAGCTTTCCACGATGATTTATCGCTGCCAACAGATATGCCAACTAACAACATTAAAACATAAAGAGCATATTTGCTAAAATCATTATTAAGCATAATATCCGGCAAGAAATGAAATAAGCCCAGAATAACTCCTGCAACAAAAAATAATAGTATTATTAAGCTGTTTTTCATTATTTATAATTTATTTGTTTTTTGTTTTTTGAAAAATAATTTAAAAGTAATAAGTGCCATTATAATGCTGCCAAACACAGCACCAACAGTAATTATTAATGCATTTACACCAATATTGTCAAGATTATTAATTATTGTCTTATTTAAACCCACAGATATGCCAAGTAGAAACAAAAGAGCGTAAATTGCCCAGTTTGTTAATTTGTCAATTATAGAAATTATTTTTTTCTTGTCGTTTAACATTGCACCTATAATTATGCCTGCTACCATTATTGAAAGTACTATTATCATAATAATATTTTATAATAAGTTAAAAGGATTCGTGTTCAGTTCGTTTTATAATTTCATTTTGAAGGTCTTCGCCTAAGTCATTGAAATAGTCGCTATAACCTGCTACTCTAACTATTAAATCTCTGTGTTTTTCAGGATGTTTTTGTGCATCTTGAAGTGTTTTTGCCGAAACAACATTAAACTGGATATGATGACCATCCATTTTAAAATAGCTGCGAATTAGATAAACAACATTATTTAAACCTGCTTCTGTTTTTAGAATGGCAGGTGTGAATTTTTGATTTAACAATGTTCCGCCTGTTTTAATATGGTCAATTTTTGCAGCTGATTTTATTGCAGCAGTCGGACCTTTTATGTCTGCACCCTGAACAGGAGATATGCCTTCTGAAAGTGGTTCGGAAGCTTTTCTGCCGTCAGCTGTAGCATTTATTACACTACCAAAATAAATATGCGATGTGGTTGGTAACATATTAATTCTGAATATACCTCCTCGTGAACTTTGTCGTCCGTTTATAGAATTATAAAAGATATCAAAAATTTTTACGGCTTGCTCATCTGCATAATCATCATCGTTGCCATATTTAGGTGTATTGTAGATTAAATCGTTGCGTAATTTCTCATAACCTTTAAAGTTAGCTGCCAGGGCTTTTAACATATCCTTCATACTAATATTCTTGTTATCAAAAATATTGAATTTAAAAGACGTAAGAATATCTGTTAAACTGCCCAGCCCAACTCCTTGAACATAGCTTGTGTTGTATCTTGCTCCGCCATCGTTGTAATCTTTACCATTGCCAATACAATCATCAATAAATAATGAGAGGTAGGGAACAGGCATATAATCAGCATAAAGCCTTTCAATAATATTATTGCCTTTAATTTTTATATCAGCAAAATAATTTTCTTGTTTTTTGAAAGCATTAATAAGCTCGTCAAAAGTTTTGAAATTTATAGGGTTACCTGTTTCAATACCAATTTTTTTGTTTGTTTTTGGGTCAATACCGTTGTTTAAAGTTATTTCAAATATCTTGGTGAGATTAAAATACCCTGTTAGAATGTAACTTTCTGTACCAAAAGCGCCTGTCTCAACACATCCGCTGGCACCACCGTTTCGTGCATCTTCAACAGATTTACCCTGACGCAAAAGCTCCTGAACAATAGCATCCGAATTAAAAATTGAAGGCTGACCAAAACCTGTTTTAATAATATCTACAGCTCGTTTAATAAAACTGTCGGGGTTTTTCTTACTAAGCTGAACCATTGAGCTGGGTTGAAGAATACGCATTTCTTCAATTACATCAAGAAGAATATACGACATCTCATTTACTGCATTTGAACCATCGGGTTTTAAACCTCCTATATTAATAAGAGAAAAATCGGTGTAAGTATTACTTTCTAAGGCAGTAACTCCAATTTTTGGCGGTGCAGGATGATTGTTAAATTTCACCCAAAATGATTGTAATATTTCAACTGCATCTTCTTTGGTGAGAAGACCTTTTTCTGTATCGTTTTTGTAAAATGGATATAAGTGCTGGTCTAATCTGCCGGGATTGAAAGAATCCCATGGGTTTAACTCTGAGATAACTCCAAGATGAACAAACCAATAATATTGTAATGCTTCGTGAAAAGTTTCGGGTTTGTGTGCCGGTACTTTTAAGCATATATTTGCTAAGTTTTCGAGCTCTGATTTTTTTTGCTTGTCAGTTTCTTGATTGGCAAGACTGAAAAGAAAATCAGCATTACGTTTTGCATAATCGATCATTGATTTTGCTGCAATTTTCATTGCTTGCAGTTCTTCTCTTTTTTCAAAAGCATTTTCATCTTTAAAAAAATCAAGATTATCTATTGATATATTTATATCATCAATAATATTGAGCAATCCCTTTTTGTAAATTTTATTGCCATTGGCTGTATGCCCTGGTGCTCTCTGCTCTTGAAACTCAGTAAAAACACCGGCATCGTATGCATCTAACCATTTGTCAGACATTTGGTTAAACAATCGTTCTCGCTGTGTTCTACCTTTCCAAAATGGAATTATAGTTTTTGTATAAATATTTTTTGTTTCGTCATCTACTTTAAACGAAACTTTAGGTCGTGCGTTTAATATCTCTAAATCTTCAACGGAATGAAGACATATTTCGGGATAAGTAGGAGTGGCCTTTGGCTCAGGACCACGTTCCCCAATTATTAATTCACCGTTGTTATAACATAGTTTTTTGTTGTCTAAAAAATATTTTAGCCATAATGCCCTTTGTTTGGGTACAGATACTTGTTTAACAATTTCAGTGTTATAAAATTCTGTTATTAATACAGCCCTTTCAGATGATATTTTATTTATAGCATTTAAACTTTGCTCTCGTAATTTTTTTATTCTATTATTCATGATTTCTAACTTTTTAAGTTTGAGCCAATTCCGAGAAGTCGAAAAGTCACGTCATTGCGAGGAACGAAGCAATCTATATATTTATAATTCAGCTGGTTGAGATTGCTTCACTTCGTTCACAATGACGAAAACACGCTTCCCGAAGTGGACTTAACTTTACTGATTTTTAACTACATATTATATATCAATAGTTACTTTAAAACCTTTTTTTATTAGTTTTTGCTTAATTATTTCAATTTTATCAGAAGAAAATTCTTCAACTTCAGGCAGTTTATATTCAATATTAAGCCTTTGGTATTTACTTTTTGATATGTTGTGATAAGGTAAAATATCAATTTGATTCACATTATTAAACTGTTTTAAAAAATTAACTAATAGTTCAATATCTTTATCAGTACTATTAATTTCGGGTATCAGAGGTAATCTCACAATTATGTTTTTATTTTTTTCAGATAATAATCTAAAATTATTTAGAATGAGTTCGTTAGATACGCCTGTGTATTTAATATGTTTCTCATTATCAATAAATTTAATGTCGTATAAATATAAATCGATATTATCAATAATTGACAAAAGCTTTTCTTTTGTTGCATACCCGCATGTATCTAATGCAATATGAATATTTTTATTATTGCAATAAGATAAGATTGGTTTTAGAAAATCATCATATAACAAAGGCTCACCACCTGAAAAAGTTACACCACCATTTGATTCATCAAAAAAAACAACATCTTTTTCTATTTCATTAATAATTTCGTTAACCGAATAATGTTTTCCAACAGTAATTTTGTTTTCTACCGGAACATCATCAATTTTATTGAATTTAATATATGATTCAATTTTGGGGTTTTGACTTTCGGGATTGTGGCACCACCAACACTTTAGAGGACATCCTTTTAAAAATATAGTTTGTCTTATGCCGGGTCCGTCATGCAAAGCATAATGTTTTATGTCAAAAACAATACCTTCCATATTATGAAATTTAATAAGTGTAAAAAAATGGAATTCGATTTTATAGATAAAAAAATAGCGAATATAATTATATAACAATAAATGTTATAAGAAGAAGAGATCAATATATCCAGCATTCATACAAGCCTTTGCCGTAGTTGTGATATAGATTGCCGTATGTTTGAGTTGTGAACATGTTAATAATTATTTAGTTCAAAATAAAAGTAAATAATTAATAAATGCAAATAATTTTTGATTTTGATTAAATTATTCACCCTTTTTCCGAACTCATTTCGGAATCTATTTTGAAAAAACCTGCCAGGTTTGGGTAATTAAAAGCCAAAAGTTTAAATCATTGGTAATCTGATTTATAGAAAACCTGGCAGGTTTAAACGAACTTGTTTCGGAATCTGTTTTTCTTGCTTCGATTAATAGATCCTGAAACAAGTTCAGGATGACGGCTTAAATTAAGCCGCTAGTCGTCGGCTATAGAAAAACATGACGGGCAAATATTTGCGAAGCTCCGACCTTAAATTTATTTCGTTAATTTTCGAATGAAAAGGAGCGTTAAAAATCATAAACTGTTTGAGCGACGATAGGAGTGAGTTTTTATGATTTAGCGGAGAGGAATGTAGAAAATAAGAAATCAATTTTCAGTCTTGATTTTTTCTAACTTTTTTATCAAGAAAAAGTTAAGGTAAAGAAAGTTAAAAATTTTTCAAATTTTGAAGAGTTTGAAAATTATTTATTGCGGAATCCCTTTTGGAGAAACCTGCCAGGTTTGGGTAATTAAAAGCCGTAAGTTTAAATCATTGGTAATCTGATTAATTGGAAACCCTGCAGGTTTAAGCAACTGATGCTGAAACAAGTTCAGGATGACCGGTTATTTTAAATCGACGTGCAACAGCTAATTAATCAGTTAATAATCGATTTAACATTTTTGCATTTTCAATATTACAGAAATCTTTCAATAATATTTTTTCACGTTTATTTAATTCTTTTTCATCAAACTCAACATTAAAAAGTCTGTTAATTTCTTCAGACATTTCTTGAGCTGTGTTTTTTACCGAACAAAGGTTTTCTAAACCTGTGTTTTCAACCATAGTTAAATTAGTGATACAATGACGGCCTGTAAACAATGAAGCTAGTAATTTTAACTTAATGCCTGTTCCCTGAAAAGTAGGCAAAATGTTAATTTGTGCATTCTGAATTAGTTCATTCATCTTAGCATTATCTGGATTGCTAATAATTTCAATGTTGTTCTTATTATTTAAAACTGCATCAATAATATGTTTGTTAGGATTTTTCCCTGCAATAATTAATGGAATTTCAAGTTCTTTAAAAACATTATTTATTAAAAATAGGGCGGCTATAACATTCTCACCAACCGACAAGTTGCCATGGTATAATACATAATGACCTTTTCCTTTTTTAATATCCACTTTATCGTAAGGATGAAAAGCAGGCAATAATTCAGTATTTGAATATTTTTTATTGAAATAGATAAAATCATTATTCGATATAGCTGCAATAGTTTTAGCCTTTTTAAGAATTAGCTCATATTTCAAAAGTTTTTTTGCTTCTGATTTAAAAAAGAATTTATTTAGATAGTTCTCTTCAATTTCTGATAAGTTTTTATAATATTCGTGTTCAATATTGTGTGTGCGAACAATTTTGTTTCTGTTTTTTAATTTATCATTATTAATAAAGAAAGTTGAGTGAAGACCTTCGAAAAGGATAGGGTAGGTGTCTTTAGTTAAAATGTTAAGTAACTTTTTGTTTGATCGGGTGTTAACTATATATGGTTTTTTCGAAAAAAAATATCTCAAACCTTTGTATCTGCGATAATAATGTACAGAATGACAATATTTTTTTAATTCATCAGAATGTAATCGCCCATATTCGTAGCAATGTAAATGAATTTTTATTCCAATTGAATGCAAAGCTTTAATTTTATAAAAAACATCAATAACCCCACCGTAATTAGCGGGATAGGGTATGTTGAATGAGACAATATGCAAATGCTTAAGAGATTTTTCCATTTAATTTAATTTAATTTGATTTAAATAAAACAAAATCTAAATTACAAAAAATATAATTAAATAATACATTAAAAAAACCTTTATATTATCTTTGTCCTCTAAATAAATAATAAGATGAATATCGAACAAAAAATTAAAGCCAACATAATAGAGGCATTTCAAAAAATATATAATGCTGAAATGCCAGAAAAAATAATTCAAATTCAAAAAACTCGAAAAGAATTTATTGGAGATTTTACAGTAGTTGTTTTTCCATTTCTACGTTTTTCAAAAAAATCTCCTGAGCAAACAGCTGAACAGTTAGGTCTATATTTGAAAGAGAATATTTCCGAGATTAAAGAATTTAATGTTATAAAAGGTTTTTTAAATTTAAAGTTTTTAGATTCTTTTTGGTTAGATTTTTTAAATACTTCCTTAACACAAGAAAATTACGGGTTTGTTAAAGCCAGTGAAGATTCTGAAACAATAATGATTGAATATTCTTCACCAAACACCAATAAACCTTTACACCTTGGACATATTCGTAATAATCTTTTGGGTTATTCGGTTGCTCAAATATTGAAAGCAAATGGCAAAAACGTTGTAAAAGTTAATCTGGTTAACGACAGAGGTATCCATATTTGTAAATCGATGCTTGCATGGCAAAAGTGGGGTAATGGAGAAACACCCGAAAGCACAGGATTAAAAGGAGATAAGCTAGTTGGTAATTATTATGTAAAATTCGATCAGGAGTATAAAAAACAAGTAGCTGATTTAATTAACAAAGGAATGTCTGCCGATGAGGCAAAAAAGCAAGCTCCTTTATTAATTGAAGCCCAGCAGATGTTACTTAAGTGGGAAAAGAAAGATGCTGAAGTAGTTGAACTATGGAAGAAGATGAATGCGTGGGTTTATAAAGGTTTTGATGAGACATATAATAATTTAGGAATTGATTTTGATAAAGTTTATTATGAATCAGAAACATATTTATTAGGTAAATCAATTGTTGCTGAAGGTTTAAAAAAAGGAGTTCTTTTTAAGAAAGAAGATGGATCTGTTTGGGCTGATTTAACAAAAGACGGGCTCGATGAAAAATTATTGCTTCGTGCTGATGGTACTTCTGTTTATATGACACAAGATATTGGTACAGCAAATCAGCGTTTTACCGAATATAATAGTGATAAATTAATATATGTAGTTGGTAATGAGCAGAATTACCATTTTCAGGTATTAGCTTTAGTTTTAAAAAAGTTAGGTTTTAGTTGGGCTGATAATCTTTTCCATCTTTCTTATGGTATGGTTGAATTACCTGAAGGTAAAATGAAATCGCGAGAAGGAACTGTTGTGGATGCAGATGATTTACTTAACGAGATGATTGAAACGGCACGCGAAACATCTGAAGAATTAGGCAAACTCGATTCTTATTCAAAAGAAGAAGTATATAATATTGTGAAAACAATAGCATTAGGAGCATTAAAATATTTTATACTTAAAGTTGACCCAAAGAAAAATATGCTTTTCAACCCAAAAGAATCAATTGATTTTAATGGTAATACAGGACCTTTTATCCAATATTCTTATGCAAGAATAAAATCTGTGCTAAACAAAGCAAAAGAGCAGAAAATTGAAAAAAATGATAGCGTATCAAGCAATATAACGGTAAGTGAAAAAGAAATTAATCTAATAAAATTGATATTTGATTATCCTTCAATAATTAATGAAGCAGCAGATAACTACAGTCCGGCTTTAATTGCTAATTATATATATGATTTAGCGAAAGAGTTTAACCAATTTTATCACGATTATACAATTCTTAAAGAGACGGACAATAATATAAGGAATTTTAGATTATTATTGTCTGATATGGTTGGCAATATAATTAAATCGTCGATGAGTTTACTTGGTATTAATGTGCCTGAAAGAATGTAAGGGGGAGTGAAAGTTTAAAGTAGAAAGTTTAAAGTTTAAAGTTTAAAGTAGAAAGTTTTAACTGGTTTGTTATAAGTGGAAGAGCAATTATTACCCTAGTTCACTTAATTTTTGCAACAATTCCATGCTGATAATTTCGATAGTCTTACCTTCAAGATTAATAATTCTATCATTGTGAAACTCTTTTAAAATTCTGATTGCACTTTCTGTCGACATTCCTGTAAATTCTGCAAAATCACGTCTCGAAAGTGAAAAATTAAATGTTGTGCTATTGTACACATCTCTCGAAAGGTGTAAAATTGCATCAGCAATTCTTCCATGCAATTGTTTTTGTGTTAGGCTTATAAAGCGTTCAAAATATAAGGATGTATGATTATTTAAAATAGATAATATTTCACCGGCGAATTTTGGATTTTTATTAATTAATTGAATAAAAATATCTTTATTTATCGAGCTAACATAACAATCTTCAATGCTCGATGCTGAATACAAAAAAGTGTTTGAATAAAACAATGTTGACAAGCCAATAAAATCACCGGCGTGAGAAATACTCAAAATTAAATTTTTATCTTTATGTTCAATATATCTCTTAACAAAACCTGAATTTATAAACACCACACACGAAGCAAAAGCTCCCTGTTTGCAAATGTTTTCTCCTTTTTTATATTTTAGTTCAATAATATTATTTTCAATTATTATCTTTTCTTCATTGCTTAACGAGACGGTTTTAGACTCAAGTTTCGAAAAAATATTTGTTCTTTCCATTAATTATAACTAATTACTAATTTGTGTTTATCATTATTATTCAAATATATAATAATTATTTATTAAATATATTATAATACACATTTAAATTTGAGTTGAATATTTATTATTTGTGATTACTAACATAAATAATAATGATATTGGTCAATAAATTTCTGATCTTTTATATATATTTTCGTATTTAGATATAAATACATATATTGATATATTAATTTAAAATTTATTTTCTTTATAATACATTTAAAATACTATTGAATAATAAAAAAAATTATTATGACAGAATCGAAAAATAAAATATTAGTTGTTGATGATTCGTCAACAAATACTTTTTTGTTAGAAAGTTTCTTAAAAGGAAAAGGTTATAATATTATTACTACTCAATCGGGAGAAGAGGCTTTATCTATTCTGAAAAAAGAAAAAATTGATTTACTTTTGTTAGACATTATGATGCCTGAAATTAGCGGTTTTGATATACTAGAAGAAATCGAAAAAGACAAAAATTTAAAAGATATTAAAATCATACTTATTTCTGTTCTTGAAAGAGAAAAACGTATTGATGAAATATTAGAAAACAAGAACATTGATTATGTACAAAAACCAATTATTTTAAACGATTTAATATTTAAAATAAATAATTTTTTAAATTAAAATAGTTTGGACGAAATAACATAAAAAAGATTTATCTTTAACTTTCTTTTTTTTATGATTTTTTATGTATAAAAATCCAAAGTTAACATTTCTAATTCTATTATTAATTTTAATTCTGAACGGACTAAATAATAGTCCGGCTTATTCAAAATCTCAAAAAAACACTAATTTCAATAAATCCGGAGTTAATTTGTTCTCTACTGACGAAATGATCAATATTTGTATTGAAACAGATATTGATTATTTACTGAATAACCGTTGTGAAAATTGCACTTATCAAAATGCAAAATTATTTTATTTAGATAAACATGATTGCTCGAAAATTTCATTAAATATAAAAGTTAAACCAAGAGGTCATTTCCGATTAAACCCTAAATACTGTGAATTTCCTCCTTTAAAAATAAAATTCCTCGATACAAATATAAAAGATACATTATTTAAGAATCAAACCACATTGAAATTAGTAACACATTGTAATGGAGAGAATTACATTTTGCAGGAATATTTAATTTATAAACAGTATAACATATTTACTGATTTTAGTTTTAAAGTACGATTAGCTGAAATAACATATATCGACACAAAGGGCAATTATGAACCATTTACTAATTATGGGTTTTTTATTGAAAAAACTAAACATATGGCTTCCAGAAATAATGCAGTTAATGTTTCAGTAGATAAAGTAGATAAAGATTTATTAAATTATAATTACACAACATTAATTTATCTTTTCGAATATATGATTGGTAATAATGATTGGGATATAGATTTAGGAAAAAATTTTAAGTTTCTTTATTCTGACGACTCTAAATCATATATTCCTGTTCCTTACGATTTTGATTTGGCTCATATTATTAATCCGGATTACCCAAATTTATCTGATATTTATGGAAATGAAAAAATTGAGAAACCCAAATTCAGAAAATTGCGTAGAAATAAAAATGAACTTACGGCTGTTTTTAATATTTTTAAATATAATAAAAATAATATCTTTGACCTTTATTCAAGATTTCCATATTTAAATTATTATAAAGAAAAAGAAATTATTGACTATTATAAACAATTTTGTAAAGAAATTCGACGCAAAAGGTTAATAAAAAAAATATTTATTTATTCTGATAAAAAAAAATAGTTTAATCTTAAATATCTATATAGTAGAACTTTATGATAAATTTTTTTCGTATATTTACTCTCATCATAATTTGTATTATAAGTTTTTCTTTTAATATTAATAAAGAAGTAATAACTATTTCGTCCACTATGAGTAATCCTGACTTTAATAGTAAATATTATTATTACACTCAAGGCGATTCTTCTATAGTAAATATTCAAGATGGGCCATATGTTAAATGGAAAACAAACAACTCCAAAATTTCTGTTTCTTATTTTTATCATATTCCTAAAAACGATAAAACAAAAAAAATAACAAGAAAGTATCAAATAAGAAAAGGAGATACAACATTTAGTTTCCGAGGATTTGCTTTTGATAGTCTAGATTATTATATAGATAAAAATTATTACTCTGAACCATCTCAATATAATGATGTCGGTAAAATTATGGTTATTGGCGATATTCATGGAGAATATGATTATTTATTAAAGTTGCTTAGAAAAACTAATGTAATTGATGATAAAAATAACTGGATTTGGGGTCATGGTCACATTGTTTTTTGCGGTGATATTTTTGACCGTGGTGAAAAAGTAACAGAAAGCTTATGGTTAATTAATCAGCTAGAAAGAAAAGCAAAATTAAAGGGTGGGAGAGTTCATCTTTTACTTGGGAATCATGAGCTTATGACATTAAATGATGATTCGAGATATCTGTCTCCAAAATATTGTTTTATTTGCAATAGATTTGACTTGAATTATGCAAATTTATATAGTAAAAAAACTGTTCTTGGAAGGTGGCTTAGAACAAAAAATACAGCTATTAAAATTAATGATATTTTGTTTGTACATGCCGGTATATCTCCAACAATAGCCAGAAATAAATTAAGCATAGATTCTATAAATAATATTGTGAGGAATTATATAAACAACCCGAGAGAAATGGGAAAAATACCAGTTAGCAATTTAGTTCTGGGGAGTGAGGGTCCTCTTTGGTATAGAGGTTATATAATGAATTTGTATAATTATAAGAAAATATTAGAAAAAGAAGTTGACAAAATTTTAGATTTTTACCAAGCTTCACATATTATTTTTGGTCATACTGATTTGCCTCAGATACAGCCATTGTTTAATAGTAAATTAATTGATGTTGCAATACCCAGTAATTATAGAAGTATTAGAGGACAAGTTTTATTAATTGAAAATAAACAGTTTTACAGATTATACTTGTCGGGTAAAAAAGAAAAGCTTTGATTTTTATTGAAAAAATTAGCTTAACCCGCTTTATGCAAAACGAAGTGAATTGCATGAATTAGCGATGGATAGTGGGAAGTAAAGCGGAAACCGAACCGCCAGCTGGTGGTGAGCTCACGCAAGTAAACCCCGCATTAGAAGTACCCAAATTTGGGCTTATTAAAAACACCAAATTTGTTGGTAATTCTTAAGCGTAGAAAAATTATGAAT
>QMPG01000027.1 GCA_003648455.1 Bacteroidota bacterium | reverse complement strand
TCCGAAGTGAGGCACGAGCGAGGAATCTCCTTTTTTATTTCTAGGGGATTTCTCTCCGCAAGCTGGCGGATCGAAATGACAGTTTGAATGAAATTTCGCTGACTTTAAAGGCAGACTCTAATTATTTACTCTTCCTTTTTAATAAAGCTTTCGCCATAGAAATAATCATCAATCGTCCAACTGCAACAAGTTATTAGCTCACTTTCGTTATGAGCATTTTTATTAAAGGTGCGAAGTTCTTGTAAAACTGTTTTTGCCTTTTCTTCGTCGTGAAATTGTAAAAACACCGATGCATTATAACCTGGCCAAACAGGAGTATCAAAACGAGGGACTCCTTTAACACTTTTTGCAATAACATGGTCAACCACCTGATAATCTTTAACATTAATCGCTTCAAGTTTTTTAAGAAGTGCTTCTAAAACACTTATGTTACATGTGCAATATATCATTTTCATATGTTTATATTTTAGTAATTAGTTGATATTTAGTTGTTTGTATTTTTATTAGATTCTGATTAACACTAATTTATATTTTAATTTATGCCACTAATACACTAATATTTTTTTATTATTATTTTATTTTTATTCGTGTATTAGTGGCAATTTATAATCATATTCGTGTGTGTTAAAAATTGCTTATCATGTATGTTTCATCTGTTTATCTTTTTAAATTATTATTATCTAAATTATATGTTTGAAACAAGTGCTTTTTCGTTACGTTCCTTAATAACAGATTTAAAATGGAATGATGTATAAATAGTAGGAACCAACAATAATGTAATAAGAGTTGAAACGAGTAAACCTCCAATCATTGTTATGCCGAGAGGTGCAAACATTTCTTTTCCCATGCCACTACTCATTGCCATTGGCAGCATTCCTAATATCGTTGTAAGTGATGTCATTAAAACAGGTCTCATTCTTGATTTTCCTGCTTCTAACACAGCATCCATAAGTTTATAACCACGCTGACGTAGTAGGTTGGTATAATCAACAAGAACAATTGCGTTGTTAACAACAATCCCAATTAACATAATGATGCCGATGAATGTTGTGATGCTTAAAGTCGTACCTGTAACTTTAAATGCCCAAATAACACCAATAAGAGCAAAAGGAAGAGCAAACATAATGATGAACGGGTCAAGGAACGATTCGAATTGAGCTGCCATAACCATGTAAACTAATAATATACCAAGTATTAATATAAGATACAAATCGCCAAAAGACTCGCCTTGCGAAGTAACCTGTCCGCCAATATTTACATCAACTCCTGATGGTACATCAATAGTTGAGAGAATATCTTTTACTTTTATTGTTGCATCTCCAAG
The DNA here is from genome assembly GCA_003648455.1 of Bacteroidota bacterium. The sequence continues at coordinate 16,937 of QMPG01000027.1, read as the reverse complement.
TGAAGTGTTGTTTAAACCGGCTTGAACAGAAACAATACGCTGTTGTGAGTTTCTTTTTATCTCAAGAGATCCTGTTCCTTCTGTAATTGTAGCAAATGCAGAAAGAGGTATTTGCTCGCCTCTCAGATTTGTAACAGTTATATTTTTTATATCTTCAATGTTATTTCTGTGCTCAGGATCGTAGCGTACAACAATATCATAGTTGTTGCCTTTTTCTTTATATTCGCCGGCATCAGAACCATAAATGCTTTGTCTAACCTGCATTGAAATCATAGCTGTATTTAGAGCCATGCTTGATGCTTTTTCTTTGTCAATAGATATTTCAATTTCTAATTTTCCCTTATCTATTGTTGTTGTTATATCGGTAAGCCCGGGAGTTTTTTCAAATTTATTTTTAATTTGAGTTGCAACTCTGTTTAGTTCGTCAAAATCGTTTCCCGATATGTTTACTTCAATAGGTTTTTTATTACCGAGAAGTGCAGCCGATAACAAACTACCGGAAGTAACATTGAATTTTTCGATTTCCGGAATTTCTGCAACTTTTTTTCTTACTGCTTCACCAATTTCTTTAGCTGTTCTTTTTCGTTTATTAGGTAATGTTAAGTGACAAAGAACAGTACCAACATTTTTACCTTCAGAAAAGCCTACTGTTGTTAACGAACCGTCTTCGGTTTGCCCTGATACTGATGCTAATGTTCCTGGAACTTTTTCAGGTACATTTTCATTAATTATTTTTATAATTTTCTGAGCTACCTTGTCAGTTTCTTTGGCACTTGTCCCTACCGGTGTTTCAAAAACAACTGCGAGGTCGCCTGCATCAAAGGCAGGTATGTAGTCAGTACCAATATGTTTTCCAACATAAAGAGAGAATGCAAACACTATAATAGCTGCTGAAATAGTAATGGTTTTATTAGAAACAGCCCATTTTAATAATTTTTTGTAGCCAGATTCAATAATATTAAATATTTTTTCACTGCTTTCATATAATTTGCTGTGTTTCTTTTTTCTTTGTGATTTAGATTTTAATAATCTTGAAGAAACCATAGGCGTAAGCGTTAATGCAGTAAATAATGATGCCAGCATTGTTACTGAGGTTAATATTGCAAGTTGTTTAAACATTATACCAACAATGCCTCCCATGAAAACCATTGGAATGAAAACCATTAAAGTGGTTGCTGTTGATGCAGAAATAGCCATTCCCATTTCGCTTGTCCCAAATATAGCAGCCATTTTAGGTTTTGAGCCCTTATCAATATGTTGTGTTATGTTTTCTAAAACAACAATTGCATTATCAACCACCATGCCAATGGCTATTACTAAAGCCATTAGTGAGAAGATGTTTATTGTGTATCCAATCAGATACATTGTAATAAACGCTGTAATCAAAGAAAAAGGGATTGTTAAGAAAATAATTAAACTTGATTTCCATTCTCTTAAGAACAAAAATACTACTATACTAACAAAGAGTAAAGCCCACCAAATACTTGACGATAAGCTGCCAATCGATTGTGTAATTACTTCATCAGTATTCATTATTTCAAAAATTTCAACATCTTTTGGGAGTTTTTTCTTTATTTCAGCCATCTTTTTTCTTGTGGCTTTAATAACATCAAGAGTATTAGCTCCTGATTGTTTTTGAACCGTGAAAGCTACACCGAGACCATTTCTTGTTCGTGCAAACTCATCTTTTTCTTTAAAAGAATCTTCAACATCAGCAACATCTTTAAGTTTAATAACTTTACCGTTAAAGTTTATTAATACAATGTTTCTTATATCATTAATATTAGTAAATTCACCCGGAACACGAACAGCAAAATCATTTTTACCGACTTTTATATTTCCACCCGGAATTGCAATGTTTTCAGCTTGTAAGATTGTTGATATTTGGCTTATTGACATGTTATAAGCTTGTAGCTTATTCGGATTAACATTTACCTTAATCTCACGAGTGGGTTGACCAACATAAACTACAGTACCAACGCCTTCAACTTTTCTTATAGGGCTTGCAATTTTGTCTTCAATAATTCTTTCAATACCGTTGTAATTTTCTTTAGCTGTAATGCCATAAAGCAAAACAGGCATCATTGATGAGTTAATCTTAAATATTACAGGAGATTGAGCATCTGCCGGTAAATGTCTTTTTACTAATTCAATAAGGTCGCGGGCATTATTTGTTGCTTCATTTATATCTGTTCCCCAGTTAAATTGTAACGAAATAAATGAAACATTCTCTTTTGATGATGATTTTATTTCTTTTAGTCGTTCAGTACCTGACAGAATTGCTTCAAGGGGTTTTGTAACCTGTTGTTCAACCTCCTCTGCTGAAGCTCCGGGATATACAGTAATTACCGTAATTGTTGGTAATTCCATTTTTGGCATTATATCAAGTGGTAATTTAAATAATGACACCAAGCCAAATAATAATACTGCTAAAAATATCATTGCTGTTGTAACAGGCCTTTTTACAGATAATTCAGGTAATTTCATTTTTATATAATTTTAATTAATTGAATTTTTTAATTCAGAAATAGTTAATTTTTAATTGTGACTTTATTGCCTTCATGAATTTTGTTTTTACCAAGTGTAACAATTTCTTGGTTAATTTTTAATCCACTGACTGCAACTTTGTCTTTAATTGTAGTTAAGCGGTTTACGGGGTTCTTATGAACAATATTATTTACAACAGTGAAAATATAATCTTCTCCTGTTCCTGCCTGACGGTAAATAGCACTAATAGGAACAAAAATAGCTTTCTCTTCAGGTAATTTTATTGATACATTAGCATACATGCCGGGCTTAATAATTAAATCAGGATTTTTAATATTTACTTCAACCTTAGCTGTTCTTGTTATTGTTGATAGTGTAGGTGCAATGTTTGTAACAACGCCATTGAAAATTTTGTTTGGATAAGCATCAAAAATAACATCTGCTGTTTGACCTTTTTTTATTTTTGAAATATCTTTTTCGTTGACATCAATTTTAACATTCACGGTGTTTAATTGCATTAAACGAACTATTCCAGATGTCATAGAATATCCTGGAGAGAGATTAGGAGCAAAGAAAAAGTTTTCGCCTTCTTTTACAAGATAACCAACAATAGTTCCTGAGAAAGGGGCTCTAATTTCTGCACTTTTGCGTAACATTATTGTTTTTTCTGTTGAGGCATCAAGTTTTGCTTTTACATGGTCAAAGTCTTGTTGACTAATGCTTCCTTTTTCTCTTAATCTGCTTACACGTTCAAAGTCTTTTTTTATCGCATTATGCTCAATTTCTGCTTGTGCTAACAACTCGCCTGAAAGAGAAACTAATAAATCGCCTTTTTTTACGTGTTGCCCTTTTTTATAATATATTTTTTCTACTCTTCCCGGTATTGCAGCACCAAGATTTGCTTCTTTAACAGCAAAAGCAGTCCCTGTATATTTTAATTCGGGAGTGTAATTTTCTAATTTTGTTTTGCTTGTACTAACTATGATTTTTTCTGCCTTAACAGTTTCTTTCTTTTTTTCACTTGTGCAGCTTATTATTCCGAATAATAAAATAACTGCTAAAATCACATTTTTTTTCATTTTGCTATTTTTTTTAAGTTGGTCTTTTGGTTTTTTATTCTTAATATTTTCTTATCTAATATTTTATATTTTTTAGCTGTCCTGTTACTTTCAGCAAGTTTGTTTGATTTAGTTTGTTCTCAGTAACTGCATCAATATATTCTGAGTAAGCATTTTGCCATAAAGCTTGAGCGTCAAGCACATCAGTAGTTTTTAAAATACCTTCTTTAAATTTGTTTTTTGTGTCATCTAAGTTCTTTTTAGCTTGTTCTAAGGATATTTTTGTCATTTGAACTTTAGTGACAGATTCATTGCTTTTAAAAACAGCTTGTTTAACCTGAAGAGATATTAGTTCCTGAGTTTCTTCTAATTTTAATTCAGTAGCTTTTTGTTCATGTTTAGCTGCTCGTAAAGTGTGTTTTTTATCACCCCAATGAAAAATAGGAATATTGCAAACAACACCTACATTCCAATCACTGCCAAAATCTTCTGAGAATCCTGTGTAAGGATTTGGATTTGCAAAGAAGTAATTTGCTGTTAGACCAATGTTTGGCATATATCTCGATTTCATTATGTTAACACCGGATTTTGCAATGTTTACTGAGTTTTGTAATATTTCAATCTCAGGTCGGGTTTGTAAAGCTATATCTGTATAGCTCTGGTCAGGGTTGATCTGATATAAATCGCTAAGAGAATCGCTCAATGCGATTTCTGAATTTAACGGAAGCCCAATAATTTGGCAAAGTGCCATTTTAGATAGAGTTAAACCATTATTTGCTTTTAACAGTTTTAGATTTACTTCGTTCAGTTTGACTTTTGCTTTTAGTAAATCGTTGTTTGTTATTATTCCTTCATCATAAATATTTTGTAAATCAATTAAAAGAGTGTCGAGCATTTTTTTGTAGTTCTCTGCTAACTTAACTTTTTCTTGAACAGAAATAACTCTCCAATAAGCTTCGTCTGTCTTGTAAAGAATGTCTGAAATTTTTAATCGTTCTGTTGCGTTAGCTGCATTCTCACCATACTTAGCAATTTTGTAGGTTTCTTTTATTTTCCCTCCCATAAAAATCGGCTGGGTTAAGCCAATATTCATTAAGTACATATTTTTTGAACCCATTTTAGCTTTATCTTTGGGAATATAAGTGTAATTTTGAAAAACAGGATTGCCATCTGCATCTAAAACAGGAGCCCCTGTTGCAGGATTAATGACAAATGTTGAAGCAAATACATCAGGGTCAAAATACGGATTTGGTTGCTCTGCTGTTGGGGGTGTTAAAGCAGCACCATTTAATGTGCCATTAGATATTGCGCTAGCAGGAATAACCGGCAACAACATGTCATTTTCAAGTAAACTAAATTGTTTGTTAAGCCTTGTGTATGTCCCGTTAAAATTAAAATTTGGCAAGAATTGAGTCTTTGCAGACTTTTTTAAGGCTGTAGCAGCACCAGAGTGTTCTTTGGCAATCTGTATTTTCTGATTGTGCTCTAATGCCAATTTTCGACATTGTTCAAGACTATACTCTTCTTGTGCAAACAAAATGTTTGAAAAGAGTAATAAAATAGACAAAATTTTAATTTTCATTTTTTTTTAATTTAATTATTATGAATTTGTATTGCTAAAAATATTAATGTTGAATCCACTCCGAAAAGTCGCTAAGCGGTTAACTTTACAAAAAGACTGAAAGTTATAAATCTGTACGTCAGTTTGTTGCAAATCTGCTAAGCGGCTATAAATTGACAACTTTAGTCTTTGGAGTAGTCTCAATATTTACATATTCCATAAAAAAGTATGTCTAATAAACCGTCTAAACGATCTTCAATTTCATTTTTATTATCACTGATAATAAGAGGTATTTCTAATCCTTTCATAGCTGTTACAATTGCTTTTGATGTCTTATCAGTGTTTTCTATTTTAAAGAAATCTTTTTCAATACCTTCTTGTAAAATGTTTTTGATAATATTATGTTCTTCATTGTCGTATTTAATTCTTAATCTTTCAATTGATTCAAAAGAACTTAAATAATCATTTTTTAATGCATTATAGAAATTCCCTAAATTTTTAATACCATTCATTCTTGCAAGAATGTATTTCTTTATTTTTTCTTTAGGATCATCTGTCGTATTAATCTCATTTAATATTTCTGTTATTAAAGTTGTTGCTTCTTTTTCGACAACGGCTTCAAAAATTTCTTCTTTACTGTTAAAGTAGTAATAAATTGAACTTTTGCCTTTTCGAGCAGCTTGCGCAATATCATCAACCGTGGTTTTTTTAAATCCAAAGTGACTAAAAGTTTTTTGAGCTACATTAATAATAAAAGTTTTAACATCTTCTTTTGCATTTTTCTCATTTGAGGTATTTTTTTTCATTCCTTAAAATTTTAATTAGACATTTTTACCAGTTGACCATTAAAGTTTTCGACCGTTTTAGTATTTTGGTACAAAAGTACATACTTTTTTTTATTCTCCAAATTAATTTTGAGTTTTTTTTATTTTTTTAATAAGAATCTGTTTTGAATAAAAAAAAATGAAAAAAAATTACGTTTATTGCAAACGTTTGAATTAATGCTTTGCTCTCTTATTATCTGTTTATCACTGGATTATGCTTTCTTTGTGCATAAAAATTTTGTATATTTGCAGTAGGTATAAAATTAAAAAACTTTTTATTAACTAAAATTAAAATATTATGATTAAAAAAGTACAATATGTTGTACTAACCGCATTGTTAAGTTTGCTAATCTCTAGTAGCTTTGCTCAAACAGGAATGGTGAAAGGAACTGTTTCTAGTATTGATGGAGAGATGCTTATTGGCGCAAATGTATATATTGACGGTTTAACGACTAAGGGAACAATAACAGATGTTAATGGTAATTTTGTCCTAGAGAATGTTCCGGTAGGGCAAGTTAAATTAATTTCTAGTTTTATTGGTTATCTAGATGAGGAGAAAATTATTACTGTAACTGCAGGAAAAACAGCTTCAGTGAATTTTGTTCTGGTTGAAGACATTATGCAACTTGACGAATTGGTTGTTATTGGTTATGGTACCAAAAGAAAAAGAGACATAACCAGTTCAATTGTAAAGGTTAAGTCTGACGAAATGGAAAATGTTTCTGTTCCAACTTTTGAATCAGCTTTGCAGGGACGAACAACCGGTGTTCAGGTTACATCAGATAATGGTATGGCCGGTGGTGCTGTTACAATCCGCGTTAGAGGTACTTCATCTTTAATGGCAAGTAGTCAGCCATTATATGTTGTCGATGGTGTGCCAATTATTACAGGTAGTTATACTACAAGTAGTGGTTTCCCTGACAAATCAAACGCTTTAGCTCAAATTGATCCGTCAGACATTGAATCTATTCAGGTTTTGAAAGATGCTTCTGCAGCGGCTATTTACGGAGCTCGTTCTGCTAATGGTGTAGTGTTAATTACAACCAAACATGGTAAAGAAGGTAAAACAAAATTTAATGTTGGATATTACTCTGGAATATCAGATGTTACTAAGAAACTTGACGTTTTAGACGGACAGGATTATTTAAAATATACTAAACAAGCTTGGGCTAATTCAAATAAAGGAACAGAACAACAGTATTATGAAAGTTTACCTTTTAACATTTATAATCCTAATATTACAGTTAATCCTGCATATGCCGGAGATCCTGATGGTGGGATATATCGCACTAATAAAGATGTTATTGATAATACTAATACCGACTGGATTGATTTAATGCTTCGAAAAGGAAGCGTACAACAAGCCAATGTTTCTGCAAGTGGTGGTAATGCAAAAACCACTTATTATTTAGGTGGTGCTTATCGTGACGAAAAAGGTGTTATTCTTTCAAATGCATTTAAACGTGCAAATGGAAGAATGAATGTAGAACATAAAGCAACTGACAGGTTTTCATTCGGTTCAAATATTGCTTTAACTTATACCGAAAATAATAGAGTTCCCACAGGATGGGCTGGTGGACTTGGTACTGCTCAAAGTAGATCTTTACCTATTATGCCTGTTTATAATGCAGATGGTTCGTTTTTTGCTCCTCGTAGTGGTGTAAACACATTAGCTGATGATGCTAATTTTGATTATCAGGCAAATACAATGTCGCTTCTTGGTAAAGTTTTTGCTAAATTTAAAATTACCGATGATTTGTTTTTTAATACAGATTTTGGACTTAATAACTTATATCTTCGTGAAAATAAATATCAAGGAACTATTACACAAGAAGATGCTTTTTCAATGGACAGAAGGGTTGAAGTAACCAATTATAACACAAATGCTACTTTTAACTATGATAAACATTTTGGCGAAGACCATCATTTAACTGCTATGGCAGGTATGTCAGTTCAAAAAAATAATCAATATGAGAGTGAATTTAATTCTTCACAATTTCCTAGTCCAACGCTTCATAATCCCAATAGCGGTGTAAAAAAAGGAGGCTATGATTATGAAAGTGAATATGGCTTTATTTCATACTTCAATCGTGAAACATACTCTTATAAAGAAAAATATTTAGTTTCTTTTAGTATAAGAAGAGATGCTTCTTCTCGTTTTGGAGAAGATAATAGATTTGGATGGTTTCCATCAGGTTCTGTTGGATGGATTATTTCTGATGAAGAATTTATGCAAGGAATTTCATTTTTATCATTGTTGAAACTTAGAGGCAGCTATGGACTTACCGGTAATGCCGAGATAGGTAACTATAGATCTTTTGGCACTTATTACACAACTCAATATAATGGAGAATCCGGTATTGGTGTTGGTAATATTGCAAATCCAAATCTAGGTTGGGAAAAAACAGCTCAAACAGATATTGGTGTGGATTATGGTTTCTTAGAAGGAAGAATTTCTGGTGGCTTTGATTATTATTACAAGAATACTACAGAAATGCTTCTTGATGTTAATGTGCCTCAAACAAGTGGTTCTTCTACCGTTATTCAAAACGTTGGTAAAATGAAAAATAGTGGAATTGAATTTTTTATTGATGCACGTATATTGACAGGCGATTTTAAATGGACAACTAATTTTAACATTGGTCATAACACTAATGAAATTATTGATATTAACGGACAAATATTAGCAGGAGAAAATTTTGGTAATAATTTTGCTGTTGAAGGCAAACCTATTGGTTCATGGAGATTGGTTGAATATGCTGGTGTAGATGCTGCAACCGGACAACCATTATTTATTAACCAAGAAACAGGCGAAGCAACTACAGAATATAATTTCGATAGAGATGCTATAGTTACAGGTAATCCTTACCCTGATTTCTATGGTGGTATTAATAATTCATTCTCTTTCAAGAATTTTGATTTGAGTTTATTGTTTACTTTTTCTTCCGGTCAAGATGTTTATCGTGATGATGGTAAATTCTTCCAAGGAGGTAATATAGGTAGTAACTGGAATCAAATGCAACTGATTGAAAATAGTTGGCAAGAAGCAGGTGACGAAACAGACGAACCTCAATTATTATGGGATGGTGCCGGATCAACTTATAACACTACTCATTATTTAAACGATGCATCATATATTAGATTGAAAACTTTATCATTTGGATATTCTTTACCTAAATCTTTTGCACAGCGTTTAAAAATTGATAATGCAAGAATCTATATTAATGGACAAAATCTATTAACTTTCACTGATTATCCTGGTTGGGATCCTGAAGTTAACAGAGACGGTTCAGGTAACATTACCCAAGGTGTAACTTATCTTAGTCCACCTCAGATAAAAACCTTGACTTTTGGTTTAACTTTAGATTTTTAGAAACTTTTAAACGATAATATTATGAAAAATATAAATAAATTATTAATTATAATTGCTACAATATCCATAATATTTACATCATGTACCGATGTTTTGGATGTTGAACCAAAGATGGAGCTTTCTGACCAGACTGCCTTAACAACTACTTTTGGTTTACAAACAGCAATAATTGGAGCTTACGATAGACTCCAATCAGGATATCTATATGGTGGTCGCATATGGGTTGCAGGGGATATGCTTGCAGAAAATGTTCAAAAATCAGGACAAAGTGCTCTAGTTTATGAAGAAATTCAGATGATGAATAAAAACATGAGCCCCGATAATTTAATTACATCTGTTTTTTGGTCTGATGCTTATGCTACAATAAATCTTGTTAATCAGGTTATTGCTGCTATTCCTGTAGTAGAAGAGTCCGGTGATGTTGATATTGCAGATAGCAAAAACAGAATTGAAGGTGAAGCATTATTTATTAGAGCTTTACTTCATTTCGATTTAGTTAGATATTTTGGTAATCCAAACACTGGAGAAGGAGTGCCATTATTAACAGAGCCTACCGGTGTTGATGGAAAACCTGCAAGAGCTTCAATTGATGCTGTATATTCACAAGTAATTGCAGATTTAAAAAGAGCTGCCGATTTATTACCTGAAGCAAATAACGACAGAGCTACAAGTTGGGCTGCTAAAGCAATACTTTCTCGTGTTTATTTCTTTCAAAAAGATTATGCTAATGCTGTAATTCAAGCTAACGATGTTATTGAAAATGGAGGTTTTAAGTTAGCAGATAGTGTTCAACAAAATTTTTCTTCAACACTTTCTGATGAAGTTATTTTTGCTATAATGAGTACTGCTACTGACGCAAGCTGTGGAACATTAAACATGTATTACAGAATTAAAAGCACACCTCGTTTTTGTCCTTCAAATGATATTATTAGCTATATGACATATGGTGGTAATACAGACCAGCGATTATTGCAGTTTTTTACTAAAGAAGCTGATGGGAAATTCTATACCACAAAGTTTGACGATAGATATATGCATGTTCCTGTAATTAGACTTGCAGAATTATATCTTACACGAGCAGAAGCTCAATTCAATATTAATCCATCAGACACAATTGTTCTCCATGATATTAATGTTATTAGAAAAAGAGCAGATTTGGCTGAATTATCATCTGTTACAAGCACTGCCATTTATCTTGAAAGAACAAAAGAATTAGTTTTTGAAGGCGATAATTTTTTCAACATGAAACGATTGGAAAAAAAGATTGCAGGTTATGAGTGGAATGATGTAAATTTACTCTTTAAAATACCTCAAAGAGAAAGAGATGTAAATCCTAACCTTACACAAAACGAGTAGTTATGAGATAAAAAAAAGATGACTCGAAAAAGAGTCATCTTTTTTTACATTTTAATTATGAGTTTGTTGATTAATATCTTCGTATAAATAAAAAATACATATATGAAAACAAAACCGAAATTAAGTTTTTGGCAAATTTGGAATATGAGTTTTGGCTTTCTTGGAATTCAATTCGGATTTGCTCTTCAAAATGCAAATGCATCCAGAATTTTACAAACATTTGGTGCTGATGTTCATCATTTATCATGGTTTTGGTTGGTTGCTCCAATTACAGGTATGATTATACAGCCTATTATTGGTTATATGAGTGATAGAACATGGAACAGATTTGGAAGAAGACGTCCGTATTTTTTAGTCGGTGCAATTTTAACAAGTATTGCATTGGTTTTAATGCCCAATGCTCCGCATTTAGCAAAAGTAATAGCTCCAATGTTTGTTGGTGGTGGATTACTAATGATAATGGATGCTTCTATTAACATTTCAATGGAACCATTCAGGGCTTTGGTTGCAGACAAACTTCCCGAAGAACAACATACTTTAGGATTTTCAATGCAAACATTACTTATTGGGATTGGAGCTGTTATAGGTTCATGGTTGCCATATATGCTAGGCAATTGGTTTGGCATTTCAAAAGAAGCTTCAAGTATAGGATTAGTTCCCCCTAATGTTACATATTCATTCTATTTTGGGGCTGTAGTACTTATTTCTTCGGTTATTTGGACTGTTATTAGAACCGAAGAGTATTCTCCTGAATTTTATGAAGAAGAAGCAAAGGAAGAAAAAAAAGAAAAATTCAGAATCCCAAAAACTATGTGGCAATTATTACTTGTTCAGTTTTTTTCTTGGTTTGCTTTATTCTCAATGTGGGTATTTACAACTCCTGCAGTAGCACAACATTTTTATGGAACAACCGATCCTAATTCAGCAGGCTATCAAAATGCTGGCGATTGGGTTGGAATTTTATTTGGGATATACAATGGAATTTCGGCCATCATTGCTTTATCATTACCTAAAGTGGCCGCAAGAATTGGAAGAAGAGCAACCCATGCTCTTGCTCTATCAATTGGAGGTATCTCTTTTATTTCCTTTCTTTTTATTCCAACACCTGAATTATTAATTATTCCAATGATTGGAATTGGAATTGCATGGGGGAGTATATTATCGATGCCTTATGCTATGTTAGCCAACTCAATTCCTCCCAAACAAATGGGAATGTTTATGGGAATTTTTAATATGTCTATTACTATTCCTCAAATTGTTAATGGAATTTTTGGTGGACTAATATTAAAATATTTTTTTCATGACGATCCTCTAAAATCAATAATAATGGCAGGTGTATTAATGATTTTGGGAGCTATAAGTACCATTTTTGTTAAAGATAAACTTGACGAAAAACTACAAAGTAAAATTATTGATTAAAAAAATAATTTATGATAAAAGCTTGTATATTCGATTTAGACGGAGTAATTGTTGATACTGCAAAATATCATTATCTGGCATGGAAAAGACTTTCAAACGAATTAGGTTTTGATTTTTCGGAAAATGATAACGAGCAATTAAAGGGTGTTAGCCGTATGACTTCTTTAGACATATTGTTAGGAATTGGTGGTTTGTCTTTTTCGCATGACGAAAAATTGAAATTAGCCGAAAAAAAAAATAAATGGTATGTTGAGTATATTTCAAAAATGACACCTGATGAGATTCTTCCCGGAGTAATAGATTTTATAAGTTCTCTACGGAAAAATAAGATTAAAATTGCGCTTGCTTCTGCAAGTAAAAATGCTATTACGATATTAAATCAAATTGATATGACAAATTATTTTGATGTAATTATTGATGGCACAAAAGTTAAAGAGGCAAAACCCAATCCCGAAGTATTTTTAAAAAGTGCTCAGGAATTAGGTATTGAACCACAATACTGTATTGTTTTTGAAGATGCTGTGGCAGGTATTCAAGCAGCTATTAATGCAGAAATGCATAATGTAGGCATTGGTAATGCCGATATTCTTACAAAAGCCGATTATGTAATAAATAATTTTGAGAGCTTTGATTTTGAGAAATTGAACAAATATTTTATAAATAATTAATTATGAGGCAATATTTAGTCCTTGATGAATGGAAAATAATAGAAAAAGGGTTTAAGCCTGAACTACAAGAATTGTCTGAGAGTATTTTTAGTTTGGGAAATGGTAGAATGGGACAACGTGCTAATTTTGAAGAAGCATATAGCGGTTCATCTTTACAAGGAAATTATGTTGCAGGCATCTATTATCCCGATAAGACAAAAGTAGGGTGGTGGAAAAATGGTTATCCTGAGTATTTTGCTAAAGTGTTAAATTCTACAAATTGGATTGGTATTAATGTGTCAATTGATAACGAAGAATTAGACCTTTTTAAATGTAAAGTAAGCCAATTTTCAAGAGTTTTAAACATGAAGGAAGGTTTTCTTGAACGAGAATTTGTGGCTGAATTTAAAAACGGGAAGAAAATTAAAGTTAACTCAAAACGATTTCTTAGTATTGTAGATACTGAAATAGGTGCTATTAGATATTCAATTACACCAATAAATTTTGATGGAAATATTTCTTTTAACCCATATGTAGATGCTGATGTAGTAAACCAAGATTCTAATTATGATGAGAAGTTCTGGGCAGAAATCGAAAAAAGAGTTTTAAAAAATAAAGCTTTTTTAAATGTGAGAACTAAAAAATTAGACTTTCATTTATCTACAGGTATTGCATATGAAATATTTCAAGATAGTAAAAAAATAGAGCTTGAGGCAAATATTGTAGAAAAGGAAAAATACATTGGTTTTGACTTTATGCTTAATTGCAAGAGAAAAGTTGAGACAGTTGTTTATAAATATGTTGCTAACCTTTCATCTGAAAATTATGATAAGGGCCGATTAATGACTGAAACAGAGATGGTTTTAGAAAAGGCTTTAAATAAATCATTTGCAAATCTGCTTGAAGAACAAAAAAAAGCCTGGTCTGAAAAATGGGAGGAGTGTGATATTCAAATAAAAGGAGATGTTGCAGCACAACAAGGAATTCGGTTTAATATATTTCAATTAAATCAAACATATACTGGCGAAGATGAACGTTTGAATATTGGTCCTAAAGGTTTTACAGGCGAGAAATATGGCGGAAGCACTTATTGGGACACCGAAGCTTTTTGTTTGCCTTTCTATTTAAGTACAGCAGAATCTCATGTTGCAAAAAATCTTTTACTTTATAGATATAAACAACTAGGTAAAGCTATTGAAAATGCTCAAAAATTGGGTTTCGATAATGGTGCGGCTTTATTCCCAATGGTAACAATGAATGGTGAAGAATGTCATAATGAATGGGAAATTACTTTTGAGGAAATTCACAGAAACGGAGCAATTGCTTATGCTATTTACAATTATGTAAATTACACAGGAGATAAAGAATATCTTGCTAAATATGGATTGGAAGTATTAATTGCTATTGCAAGATATTGGAGTCAGCGAATTACATATTCTCAAGAAAAGAAAATGTATGTTATGCTTGGCGTTACAGGACCAAATGAATATGAAAATAATGTAAATAACAATTGGTATACAAATACAATTGCTTGTTGGTCAATGAAATATGTGGCAGAAGCAGCTACGTTTGTTAGGAATAATTTTTTTGAAGATTATCAAAGAATAATCAAAAAAGTTGGTTTTGATGATGAAGTAGAAATATTGAAGTGGAGAGAAATCGTCAACAATATGTATTTTCCGTATGATGAAAAAAAAGGTATCTTTCTGCAACAAGAGGGATACTTGGATAAGGAACAGATATTAGTTAAGGATATTGATAAATCGAATTTGCCACTTAATCAAAATTGGTCGTGGGATAGAATTTTGCGTTCTTGTTTTATTAAACAAGCCGATGTTTTGCAAGGTTTATATATTTTTGAACAAGATTATAATTTAGAAACCATTAGAAAGAATTTTGATTTTTATGAGCCAAGAACTGTTCATGAATCCTCATTGTCGCCTTGTGTTCATTCAATTATTGCTTCAAAAATTGGTGATAATAAAAAAGCTTATGAACTTTATTTAAGAACTTCAAGACTTGATTTGGATGATTACAATGATGAGGTTGCCGAAGGTTGTCATATTACTAGTATGGCAGGAACTTGGTTGGCAATAGTTCATGGATTTGGAGGTATGCGTGTGAAAAATGGCAAATTGCTTTTTAATCCTACTATCCCAAAACAGTGGGATACTTATTCTTTTAATATTAATTTTAGAGATTATTTATTAAATATTGAAGTGTTGAAAAAGCAGACTATTGTTACAAATAATAGCAAGAAAGCTATTGAAATTAAAATTTATGGAAATAATTATAAAATTCAACAAGGAAAATCAGTATTTGTAAATCATTAATTTTATAATATAATAAAAATGGGCTGCAAATAATTGCAGCCCATTTTTATTATATTATAAAATTGCATCAAGTTTTGATGCCAACACATTTTTGGGTACAGCCCCAACTTGTTTGTCTGCAATCTCGCCATTTTTTATAAATAGTATTGTTGGAATATTTCTTATTCCGTATTTTACAGAAATGTTTGGGTTGCTGTCAACATCAACTTTGCCAATAATTGCATTGTCTTTATAGTCTTCAGCTAACTCTTCAACAATAGGACCTACCATTCTGCAGGGTCCACACCATTCTGCCCAAAAATCAAGAACAACAGGTTTGTCTGATTTTAAAACTATTTCATCAAAATTTGAATCTGTTATTTCTAATACCATAATTTTTTTTTTAGGTTTTTATTTATAAATATATTAATGCAAAAATAATTAATTTAATTTGAATTCTATGCTTTGATTATTTTTTAAATATTGAAGTATTTCATTGTTTAAATTTATTTTTTTATTCCTTGAAAACATTTGAATCCAGGTTTTGTCAGTAGGGTCATATATTAAAAAGTTAAGCAATACATTCCCTTTATTTTTCTCTGCCAATTCAAATATCTCACTAATAATTTTTTCAGATAAATCAGATATCTTAATCTTTAATGAAATACTTTTTAGCATGTTTTCTTTAAGGTTTGCCAGCATGTCAATACTTTTAATTTTAAATTCAAGTTCTTCATCACCCCATTTTCTTTTTTGAACGCTTCCTCTAATATTTAAAGAATATCCAACAGTAAAGTATTGTTTAAAATTTAGATAATCTTTAGAAAACATCATTATTGTATAAGAATCTGTATAGTCTGCAATTGTTATTGAGCCATATGGTTTGCCGTTTTTTGCTGTTGCGTGTCTAACACCGGTAACTATTCCTGCAACAGATATTTCTTTTCCGGAGAGTTTAGGCAAATCATTTAATTCAGACAGACTTTGATGACAAAAGTTGTCAATTTCAAATTTAAAATCATCTAGAGGGTGAGCAGTTAAATATATTCCAATATATTCTTTTTCTTTGTTTAATTTGTCGAGTTTGTTCCAGTTATCTGAAATTGGAATTTGAGGCTGGCTTACATCATTATGATCTCCTCCATCAAAAAGAGATTGTTGTGAGCTGTTTTTCTCATCTTGCACCCTATTGCCATATTTTATTAAAGTCTCAATAAAAGAAACATTTTTATTGTCTGTGGCAAAATATTGTTCACGTTTTAGTTCTGAAAAAGAATCTAATGCTCCGGAAAATACTAAGGCTTCTAGAGTTTTCTTGCTAACACAATGTAAATCTACTCTTTCTGCAAAATTAAAAATGCTTGAAAATTCACCTTCGTTATTTCTTTCATTAACAATGTTTTTAACCGCACTTTTGCCAACACCTTTAACAGCACCCAAACCAAAGCGAATGTTGCCTTTTTTGTTAACTGTGAATTTGAAATAACTTTCATTTACATCAGGAGGAAGAACTTCTAATCCCATTCTTTTGCATTCATCCATGTAAATGGTAATTTTTTTTATATCTGTAATGTTACGACTTAAAACAGCAGCCATATACTCGGCAGGATAATTGGCTTTGAGATAAGCTGTTTGATATGCTACATAAGCATAACAGGTTGAGTGGGATTTGTTAAAGGCATATTGAGCAAAAGCTTCCCAATTTTTCCAAACCTTGTCGGTAATTTTATTATCAAAGCCATTATTTTTACACCCTTCATCGAACTTAACTTTAAGCTCGTCCATCATTTTTTTCTTTTTCTTCCCCATTGCTTTACGCAAAGAGTCTGCTTGCCCTCTGGTAAAACCAGCCAGTTTTCTTGAGAGAAGCATAACCTGTTCCTGATATACCGTTATCCCG
>QMPG01000026.1 GCA_003648455.1 Bacteroidota bacterium | reverse complement strand
AACAATCTTTGCACCTAAAATTCTTCTAAATAACCCGTTATTAATTCAGAATTTTATTCACAAATCTTATTCATTTCTGAATTTCTGTGTTTTATATCTTATATCGAACTCAGGTTATTATTTTTTTCTTCCCTGTAAATTTCAAAAACACAGGCAAAAAAGAATTTGCCAGTTAAACTAAATTTCATAACTTTACTGATATAATATCAATCAAAATAAAACAACAATATAATAAATAGAAAAACCAAACTTAAATAACACAAAAAAGATATATAAAAGGATTTTTTTCAACAAACCAGATAAATTACATTCATTTAATTAATACGGGAAAGGTAGAAAAATGAAAATCAAAAAAAAAATATCCTTAATATTTATAAGTATTTTTCTACTATCCATTATAATTATAAGTACGTTTTCATATATTATTGTAAAAAATATTGTCATAAACAATGCGATAAAAAATCTGGAAGCTGTTTCATTAGCACAAAAAAATTATTTAACAAATATTGATGGTCTGAATAAAGAAAGAGTAATACTTATAAGTAGCAGATCACAATTACTCAAAAGCCTGAAAAAATTCATCCAAAGCCCTCAAAAACAACATCAAACCACAATGAATGGTATCTTAAACGATGCATTGAAATCTATTCCTAATTTTACAGAGATAAGTGTGATTAATTTGAAAGGTATAATTGTTGCTTCTACAAATACTGAAAAAATCGGAACAAAAATACAACAAAATCATTGTTTTTTAAATGGACAAAAAGGGAATATAGACAGCCATCTATTTTTGGATGAGAATAAAAACTTAAAAATACATCTCTCAGGACCTTTAATTCTATACAAAGAGCTTATTGGAGTCTTATTAATAACAGCAACCGAAGATAAAATTTCAAAATTTTTTACAGACTACTCTCTGTTTGGAAAAACAGGTTATCCTTTTCTTGTTATAAAAACTGACAAAAAAAATAAATTTATTGTTTCTTCGAGACGATTTAATGGGAAACACACTAATTATTCATATGCGTATTATAAAGAGCTAGGTGAAATTTCAAAAAAAACTATTAATAAAGAAATTGGAACATACAAAACAATTTGTGATTATAAAAATCGACAAATGGCTGCTGTAGTAAATTATTACAATAAATTTAATATTGGATATTCAGTCAGAATAAGCAGAAATGAAATTTTAAAACCAGTAATTCGTTATAGAAATTTTCTTATTTTAATTTCTTTCTCATCAATTTTAATAATATTGATATTTATAATAATAAGTGTAAATTCTATTACAAAACCCATAATAAAGCTAACAAAGCTTACAAAAGAAATAAGTCAAGGAAATTTTAATCAAAAAATAGAAATTTCAACAAAAGATGAAATAGGTATTTTGAGTAAGTCTTTTAACTTAATGACAGATAATCTTACAAAAGATACAATTAAACGAGAACTTGTTGAAAAAAATCTCAGAGAAAGCGAACAAAAATATAGAACTATTTTTGAAAACACAGGAACTGCAACTATAATTATTGAAGAAGATAAAATAATATCCTTAGTTAATTCAAAATTCGAAAATCTTACCGGTTATACTTCTGAAGAAGTTGAAGGAAAAAAATATTGGACAGAATTTGTTTTTTCTGAGGATTTAGATAGGATGAAAAAACAACTTGATTTAAGGAGAAAAAACAATACTGCTTTAAAATCATACGAATTCAGACTAATTGATAAAAACAAGCAGATAAAAATTATTCTACTTAATATCGACATAATTCCGGGGACAAAAAAAAGTGTTGCATCATTACTTGATATTACAAAACATAAGTTGTCAGAAAAAAGGATTGAACACTTAAACACTGTATTACGTGCTATTCGAAACATAAACAAACTCATCACCAACGTAAAAGACCCAAAAGAACTTATTAATAGGGCTTGCAAAACTCTTGTTAATAACCACAGTTATTATCATGCATGGATTTCTTTATTCGACAAATCAAAAAAATATTATATATCTTCAGAATCCGGTATGGGAGATTTTTATTCTTCTTTAAAAGAGGTACTCAAAAATGGGAAGTTACCAAAATGCATAAATGAAGCATTGAAAAAATCAAAAATAAGTATTATAAAGAATCCAGTTGAAGAATGCCCTGATTGCCCATTATCAAAATTTTATGAAGATAGAGCAGCAATGGCAATGCGCCTTGAATATGAAAGAAAAATATACGGTATTATGTCTGTATCATCTCCAAAAGATGTTGTAGAAAGTGATGAAGAAAGAAGCTTGTTTAAAAAAGTTGTTGAAGATATTTCTTTTGCCTTGTATAGAATTAATTTAGAGAAAGAACGAGAATACGCTGTTGAAGCATTAAAAGAAAGCGAAGAAAAATTCAGAGTTCTGGCTCAAACATCACCAATGGCAATAATGGTTTACCAAAAAGATAAATGGGTTTACGCTAATAAGGCTGCAGAAAAAATATGCGAATACAGTTTATCCGAATTGAAAAATATGCATTTCTGGGAATTTGTTACACCTGAATTTCAAGATATTATTAAAAATCGTGGACAAGCAAGAGAAAAAGGACAACAACTCGGAACAAACTATGAGTTTAAAATAATTACAAAATCGGGACGAATTAAATGGGTTTATTTAAATGGCAGTTCTATTAAGATTAACAATGTCTTTTCTGGTTTCATAACTGTACTTGACATAACTGAACGTAAGAGAGCAGAGCAAGTACAAACGGTAATACATAACATTTCAAATGCTGTAATAACTACAGATAATGTTAACGAATTTATAACAATTGTAAAAGATGAATTAAATGAGATTATTGATACTTCTAATTTTTATGTCGCTCTCAAAAATAAAAATTCAGATACTTTAAGCTTATTATATCACAATGATGAGAAAGATAAAACAACTTCTTTGCCTGCTGGCAAAACTCTATCTTCTTATGTGATAAAAACAAAAAAAGCATTACTTGCATCTCAGGAGGTTAAAAACAAACTTGTAGAATCAGGAGAAGTTGAATTATTAGGGTCTTCATCTAAAATATGGCTTGGAATACCATTAATTGTAAAAGAAAAAGTTATTGGTATTATGGCTGTACAAAGCTATACAGACGAAAAAGCTTTTGATAATAAAGATATGGCAATTCTTCAAATAATATCTCATCAGATTAGTATTTCTCTTGAAAGAAAAAAAAATGAACAAAATTTAAAAGAAGCTCTGGAGAAAGCATTAGAAAGTGACCGTCTAAAAACCGCTTTTCTAGCCAATATGAGTCACGAAATAAGAACTCCAATGAATGGTATATTAGGCTTTGTCAATCTTCTTAATAATCCGGAAATTAGCCCTTCTGACAAAAACGAATTTACTCAAATAATTAGAAACAGTAGTAAACGTTTACTTGACACTATTAATGACATTATTGATATTTCAAAAATTGATGCAGGAGAAATAAAAATTTCAAATACCAAAACATCTATAAATAATTTAATGAATGAACTTTATGATTTCTTTTTACAAGAAGCAAATAATAAAGGATTGCAATTAATTTCTAAACCTACTCTATCTGAAGATAAAGCATTTATTTATACCGATAATGTTAAACTACATGCAATCCTTACTAATTTAATTAAAAATGCAATAAAATTCACTAAACAAGGTAGTGTTACTTTTGGATATTTTCTTAAAGGAGAGTTTATGGAATTTTATGTGGAAGATACCGGAATAGGTGTTCCTAAAAACAGACAAGAAGCAATTTTCAATCGATTCGAACAAGCAGACATTAGAGATTCAAGAGTTTTTGAAGGTTCAGGGCTTGGTCTTGCAATTGCTAAAGCTTATGTATTAATGCTTGGGGGACAAATTAAATTAGAATCTGAAGAAGAAAATCATGAAGGGGAAAAACCAAGTTGGTCAAAATTTATTTTTACAATTCCCTACAGAAAAAAGAAATAAAATTGCAATAAGATTAAAAATGAAACAAAATCGCTTCTCTATTTTTTGAAAATTGAACACAAAAATATAAAATGAATTAGACTATAAAATTTCAGAGATTCATTCCAAGCTGATTATTTATATTTTAATAATTGTTAGTACAATAAAAAAAAGGAGAACCCGAAAAATTCATAATTTTTCTACGCTTAAAAATTATCAACAAATTTGGTGTTTTTAATAAGCCTAAATTTGGGTACTTCTAATGCGGGCTTTACTTGCGTGAGCTCTCCGCCAGCTGGCGGTTTGGCTCCCGCTTTACTTTCCACTATCCATCGCTAATTCATGCAATTTACTTCGTTTTTGTATGAATAAAGTGGGTTAATAAACTGAGTTCGAAATATTAATTATTTTCAAAAAAAATACTAGCTAAATATACCTATTAATAGGTGTTTCATGAAGCAAGAGTTTATTTATACATAAAATAACTATAAAATTAGTTGTATAACTAAAAAATTAGTTGTATATTTGTTGCATGAAAGAATTAACTAAAGCAGAAGAGCAAATAATACAAATTCTATGGGAAATAAATAAAGGATTTGTAAAAGATATTATTGAATATCTGCCTGAACCGAAACCTGCATATAATACAGTCTCAACAATCATCCGTATTTTAGAAAAAAAAGGTTTTGTGTCTCACAAGGCTTACGGCAAAACTTATGAATATTATCCTTTAATTAACAAAAAGGAATATACTAAAGTGTATTTCAAAAATTTTGTTCACAATTATTTCAGCAATTCATTTCAACAAATGGTTTCTTTCTTTGCAAAAGAAGAAGATTTATCTTTAACTGAAATGGAAGAAATGAAAAATATTATTGAAGAGGAAATAAAAAAACAAAAAACTGACAGGCATGAATAATTTATCAATGTATTTAGTAGAAACTGCAATTTGTTTGGTATTATTTTATTCTATTTATAGAATTTTTCTTCAAAAAGAAACATTCTTTTTATTTAATCGGTATTATTTAATAGCAACAGCTTTATTATCATTTATTATTCCTGCTCTTAACTTCAACTTTAACGGTAATTCAGATGTAATTATATATAATAATGTATTAAGCACAGTTGTTGTTGGTGCCGATGGATTTGAGCAAATAGTCAGTAACAAACTAAGTACACAACAAATATTAACTTATTTGTATGCCTTTGGAGTTGCATTTTTCTTATTTCGTTTGGTATTACAAATATTTCAATTGCTTATCATTATAAAACAGAATGAAATAAAACACGCAAATAATTTACGATTTGTAATTACAAATAAAAACATTTCTCCATTTACTTTTTTAAACATTATTTTTCTGAATAGTTCCGGAATCTCAGAAAAAAACATGGAGAAAATAATAGCTCATGAGCAAGCTCATGTCAAACAACTTCATTTTATCGATTTAATTATTTTGGAGTTATTTACAATTGTTCAGTGGTTTAATCCGGTTATTTGGGTATATAGAAAATCGCTGAAAGAAGTTCACGAATACCTTGCCGACGAAGACGTTCTGAAACAGGGTTACGATTCTATTAACTATCAAAAGTTAATATTTAATTCAATTGCAGGTACTGAAAACTATGAGCTTACCAGTAACTTTAATTGTTCACTAACTAAAAAAAGATTAATTATGATGACAAAAATAAAAACACCTAAATCGGCAAAACTAAAAGTATTAGTATTATTGCCAATTGTTACAGTTTTAATACTGGCTTTTGCCTGTTCAAAAAATGACGATAAAGCAAAAGTTATTGAAAAATCTGCGACCATAGAAAACACAAATGACTCTGTTTATTATGAAGTAGATGAAATGCCTGAGTTTGAAGGAGGCATAAATGAACTGAGAAATTTAATTGCAACAAACATAAAATATCCTGAGCAAGCTAAAAAGGATGGTGTTGAAGGCAAAGTATATGTTTCATTCACTGTTAGTAAAACAGGTAAAGTTATAGATGTTAAAGCTTTAAAAACTAATCTACTAACTATTAAAGATTCTGCTTCTGATGAAAATCAAAAAACTGAAGCATCTTTGCTTGAAAAAGAAGCTGTAAGAGTAGTTTCTTCTTTACCAGAATGGAAACCCGGAAAAAATAAAGGAAAAGTTGTAAATGTTCAATTCACAATTCCTATTAATTTTAAACTGGATTAATTTTTTCACAAAAACATAGAACACAGATGACGTAGATTAAACAGATAATCGCAGATAAAAATCATCTGTGTTCTATTTTGATACCATTACTTGTCAAAATGAAAACTTCTCATTATGCATCACAAAAATTATTTATTAATTGTCTTTTCCTTTTGTAGTTTCGGCTTACAAGCACAAAGCGAAAAATATGAAATCTTATTTCTTGAGAATAAATTTGATGAGATTATACAATTAGCCGACAGTAATATTACAACAGGCAGTAAGCTTTCGCAAGATTATTTTTGGAAAGCAAATGCCTTAAACAATATTGGTAAATATTCTCAAGCCATAAGTAATTTAGAAACAGCTGTTGAACTATCCCCTACCGATATTGTTTTAAAAGAATTTTTAGTTAATCTTTATTTCGATAATGGCATGTATTTTAATGCTATGCCAATTATTGACACTCTTTTACTTAAGGATTCTACAAATTTCAATCTTTTAAGTAAAAAAATACTTCTATGTGAATTCAATAATAAATATAATAAGTCCATAACTATATTAAAAAAACATATTTTGCGAGATACAACAAACGCATTTTTTTTGCTTCACTTAGCAGATAATTATTATAAAATTAACAATATAGATAGCGCTATTTTTTATTATGATAAAGTATATAAACAGAATCCTAATAATATAAAAACAGCATATAAAATTGCTAAAATTTATTTAAAAGTCAATACAAAAAAGGCACTGCCTATATGTGATTCAATACTAAAAAAAGATAATTCAAATATACCTTTTATAAAAATAAAAGCTTATTCTTTAAAAAAATTAGGCAAAAACAGAGAGGCTCTAAATTTTTTTAACTCACTTGCCAGTCTTGGAGATTCTTCATTTTCCACAATAAAATACATCGGTATTTTAAGATATAAAACAGATGATTTTCACTTTGCTAAAACAACAATGGAAAAAGCAATGAAAATAGACAATTCTGATGTTGATTTAAATTATTTTTATGGCTGTGCTTTAGCTTTAGATACTGTTCATTACAAAATGATAAATACTGATTCTACAAATTCTGTTATAAGGTATAAATTATCATCAGATTCTATTTATAAAGTTAAACAAGAAGCTTGTAATTATATTCACAAATCAATTGATTTATTATCTCCTACTAAAACATTATCAATTATGTATTCGAAACTAGGAGAAATTAATAGAGAGCTTAAAAAATACAAAAAAGCTCTTTATTATCATAAACTAGCATATAAAAACAATCCTGAAAATTTAGACCAAATCTTCTTTATTGCATGTGTTTATGAAATAATAAACGATAAAAAAACTGCTCTAAAAAAGTATCAAGAATTTGCAACTAAAGTAAATGATAATCAATATAATAGCTATTATATTGAACTCGCCAATATCAAAATTAAATACTTGAAAGAAGATTTATTTTTTTCTGGAGATTTAAAATAATTAATCAACATTCCTTTAATAACACTTAAACATTATTAAAACACCTCCAAGACAAAAAAATGCTCAATAAATTTGGAAAAGTCAAAAAAAATCATTATTGTTATTATGGAAATATAATTCTTCTTATATTAATAAGATAATAATATTAATCCACTTATATTTTTATAAATCTTGCTAAAAGGCAATTTATAAATTCCGAAATAATTATTTTCGATAGATATTTACTTACTCTCTTATAGAGGGAAATAAACTCATTGCTCATGAAATACAAAAGCTATACATTAAAAAATTTTAAAGATATTCCACAAATAAGCAAATTGACAAAAAAACAATTATTTGATATTGAGGTTGTTGGAAGGGTACTGCCATTTAAAACTAATAACTATGTTATTAATAACCTAATTGATTGGGATAATTTTGAAAACGATCCAATGTTTATTCTTAACTTCCCTCAAAAAGGGATGTTAATTCCAAAATACTATAAAAAAATAGCCGATTTATTAACAAACGAGGCAAGTAAAGATACAATAGCAAAAGCAGTAAAAGAAATCCGTTTACAACTAAACCCGCAACCAAATGGACAATCTCATAATGTTCCCGTATTTAAAGGTGAGAAATTACTTGGCGTTCAACATAAATATCGTGAAACAGTATTATTTTTTCCTACTCAAGGACAAACATGCCATGCATACTGTACTTTCTGCTTCCGTTGGCCTCAATTTGCCGGTATAAAAAAATTAAAATTTGCTGCAAGCCGAATTAATCTTTTAATTGATTATATAAAACAACATCCTTCAATTACAGATATTCTTATAACCGGAGGCGACCCAATGACTATGAATGTTAATATTTTTGAAAGATACATTAATTTAATACTTGAAGCAGATTTACCTAATTTAAAAACAATTCGAATAGGAACAAAATCACTTAGTTATTGGCCTTACCGTTTTACACAAGATGCTGATGCAAATAAATTATTACAACTTTTTGAAAAAGTAAATAATTCAGGTAAAAGATTATCACTAATGGCTCATATTAATCATCATACTGAATTAGAAACTCAAGAAGTTAAAAAAGCTATAACAAACATTCAAAACACAGGAACCATTATTAGATCTCAATCGCCATTACTAAATCATATAAATGCCAAATCGGAAATATGGCAAGAAATGTGGAAGCAACAAGTAAATATGGGAATAATTCCATATTACATGTTTATTGCACGCGATACTGGGGCTCAACATTATTTTGCTGTTCCTTTAGTTAAAGCTTGGGATATTTTTAAAGATGCTTATTCAAGAGTAAGCGGTATTTGTCGCACAGTAAGAGGACCAAGCATGTCAAGCAATCCAGGTAAAATTTTAATAAATGGTGTTAGCGAAATAAACGATGAAAAAGTTATATCTCTTAGTTTCATACAAGGAAGAAATCCCGATTGGGTGAATAAACCATTTTTTGCAAAATACGACGATAAAGCAATTTGGTTAAATGATTTAGAACCAGCCTTCGGTAAACAAGAATTCTTTTATGAAAAAGACTTCTTATTTGATAACAAAATTAATCTTTTAGCTTATAATATTAATTCGGAAGAATATTGTTGTAAAAAAATAAAAGAAACAGGAACGAATTTAAATTAATCATTAATTATGTCTAATAACAAATAATAAAAAAAACATTTTTGCAAACAATTTATTTCAACACAACTCTGTTTGTGCCAATCTTATATTCATTATTAAAAATTGTATCAATTATTAATTCATAATCTTTGTGATTATTAACAAAGTCAATATCATTTGTATCAATTATTAATGTTCTGAAATCTTTTTGTTGCTTAAAATAATCGAAATAACTATTTTGAATTTTTTTTAGATAATCTTCAGTAATATTTTGCTCATAATCACGCCCACGTTTTTTTATATTTTTTATTAAATTATCTGTAGTAAGATGCAGATAAACATATAAATCGGGTTTTGGTAATTGATTATATATTATATCAAAAATCTGTCGATATAAATTATATTCATCATCCTGCAAAGTAGATTTTGAAAAAATTAACGACTTCATAAAATAATAATCAGAAATAGTAAAACTCTTAAATAAATCACGATGAGAAAGATCCTTCTTCAACTGATTATACCTGTCGGCAAGAAACGATAACTCTAAAGGGAACGAATATCGATCAGGATTATCATAAAATTTTGGTAAGAAAGGATTATCTGCGAACTGCTCTAAAATTAACTTTGCATTAAACTTTTCGGCAAGCATTTTTGACAATGATGTTTTACCTGCTCCAATATTTCCTTCAATAACAATGTAGTCGTAATTCATTTATTTTTATGTAAAAAAACTTAATTATTAGTAATAAGTATATTCATAATTAATCTGCCGGATTTTTGAAATCCGGCAGATTTTAAAATTTTAGTCTTAAATAATCTTATTTAGGAGTAATTCCCATATTATAAAAAATAAAAGACCAGATATCTGTATATTCATCAATTTGTTTTGATGTTGGCATTCCACCACCGTGCCCCGCTTTTGTTTCGATACGAATAAGAACAGGCTTGTTACCTTTATATTTTTCCTGCAAAGTAGCTATATATTTAAATGAATGAGCAGGAACAACTCTGTCGTCGTGGTCGGCTGTTGTTACCATTATAGCAGGGTATTCAACATTTTCCTTAATATTATGCAAAGGAGAATATTTAATTAAATTGTTAAATTGAACAGAATCGTCGCTTGTACCGTAATCGCTTGCCCAAGCCCAACCAATTGTAAATTTATGATATCGAAGCATATCCATCACTCCTACTTCAGGAATAGCTGCTTTATATAAATCAGGTCGTTGATTAATAACAGCACCAACTAACAAACCTCCGTTTGAACCGCCTTTTAAAGCAAGCTTCTCAGGAGAAGTGTATTTTTTTTCAATCAAATATTCTGTAGCAGCAATACAATCGTCGAACACGTTTTGTTTATTCAATTTTGTTCCTTGCTCATGCCATTCTTTTCCGTATTCGCCACCACCTCTAAGGTTTACAACAGCAAAAACACCTCCATTCTCAATCCAAAAAATTCTTCTTGGCGAAAAATATGGGGTTAAACTAATATTAAATCCTCCATATCCATAAACTAATGTAGGGTTGTTACCATCTAACACAAGTCCTTTTTTATAGAAAATAAACATTGGCACTTTTGTACCGTCTTTACTCTCAAAAAATACTTGTTCGGTAACAAAATCATCAGGATTAAAATTAACTTCAGGCTTACTGTAAATTTCTGATTTTTTTGTTGTAAAATCATATTTGTAAATTACGCTTGGTGTAGTAAATGATGTAAAAACATAAAATCCAATATTATCATCTTTTTTTCCATTTATTCCACCTGTTGTTCCTAATCCGGGCAATTCTAATTCATAATCAAAAACACCATCAGTATTGTATACTTCAACTTTACTGTGAGCATCTTTCATATATGATAAAACGATTTTACCTCCAACTAATGAGCAACTTCTTAAAACATTTTCACTCTCAGGAATAAAATCTTTTCTTTTCTTCGTTTTAAGATTAATGCTTATTAATTTATATCTTGGTGACTCAAAATTTGTTCTTACCAACAATTTATTATCAATAACGTCAACTACTCCATATTCATAGTCAAATCCATCGGCTAACTTAACAAACTCTGAATTGTACTTTGTTAAATCTTTATAATATAGAGAATTCCCATCACCGGCTTCGCTTTCATATAAGAACAAGAATTTTTCATTTTCAGAAACACTTGCACCAAACATTCTTTTTGCATGTTTTTTATCTTCATAAATTAATTTATCTTCTGATTGCTCGTCGCCAATTTTATGATAATATACTTTTTGAAATACATTTGATTTTGTTAACTCAGAACCTTCTTTTGGTTCATCATAACGAGAATAGTAAAAACCTTTCTTATAAAACGAAATACCTGAAAATTTCACCCATTTAATATGATCTTCTAAATCTTTTCCTGTTTTAATATCTCTCACAAAAATCTCATTCCAATCGGAACCTGACTTTGCAATACTATAAGCAAGAAATTTCCCGTCTTTTGACACATCAAGTCCTGCTAATGCAACAGTTCCATCATCTGATAAAGTATTTGGATCAAGCAACACTTTTGCTTCACTATTTAAATCATCCTGAATATATAAAACACTCTGATTCTGTAAACCATCATTTTTAAAATAGAAATATTTACCTCCTTCTTTAAAAGGTGCAGATAATTTTGGGTAGTTCCACAATTCTTTTAAACGTTTATTAATTTTATCTCTATAAGGGATTTGTGCAAGATATTCGTTTGTTACTTTATTTTGAGCCTTAACCCATTCGCCTGTCTCTTGTGAATTGTCATCTTCTAACCAACGATAAGGGTCGGCAACTTTTGTTCCAAAATATGTATCAACTGTATCAACTTTTTTTGTCATGGGATAATTTAATCTTTTGTTTTGCTTATTGCATGATACAATGCCAATTACCAAAAACACAAATAATAATTTTTTCATCTCTGTATTTTTTAATTTATAATTTAATTATTTATAAAATCAATTTAACAAATATATAAAATTGCTGTTAGTTTATAAAGTTAAAAGTTCATAAAGTTAAAAGCTTGAGCCCACTCCGAAAAACCTTTTTTCAAAAATGCATATAAATCCATTAAAATTATATTGTTGATAATTAATGTTTTATATTTTATATAAATCATGTAAATCATTTTTTTGTCTAAAAACACTTTTCGGAGTAGCTTCAAGTTAACCCGAAAAATTCATAATTTTTCTACGCTTAAGGATTACCATCAAATTTGGGTACTTCTAATGCGGGTTTTACTTGCGTGAACTCACCGCCAGCTGGCGGTTCGGTTCCCACTTTACTTTCCACTATCCATCGCTAATTCATACAATTCACTTCGTTTTTGTATGAATAAAGCGGGTTAAATCAAAAAGGTTGATTATCAAGTATCAAAACAAAAAAAGTCTGCAAGATTTTGAAAATCCAACAGACTTTTTTTATCATAACAAATATTCAGAATTTATTTAGGCACTTCAATAATATCTTGTGTAATTACAGTTGCCTCTTCTCGCTCCATAATAAAAAATACAAAATATACATCTTCATTACCTACATGAGTTTTTGTAACCAAAAAAACAGAATTTGAATAATTATAACGACACCCATATTTATTGCCAAATTTATCATTTTGAAGATAAGTGTAATAATTGTACCCAGGGTTTTCGCGTGAAGCTTCATCATTACCTAATGATACAAGAATCTTATAATTAGCAGCAGATAATAATCCTTTATAAATTTTCAGAACATATTCAGAATTATTATCAGATGGTAAAGTGTAT
Organism: Bacteroidota bacterium; assembly: GCA_003648455.1. The sequence continues at coordinate 5,395 of QMPG01000026.1, read as the reverse complement.
TGAAACCTTGTAACCTTACCTTCAACTTGAATAGCTGATTCCCATGAAAAATTTCCTAAGTTATCAATAGGTAATTTGCAAGTTCCCCATTTAAAAACTTTTTTATAAACGACCTTTGAATCAGGAAGAGAACCAAACTTTGACCAGTCACTTTCAGTTACACTCTTTACAGAACCTGTATTGTCGCCAAGATTAGCATCCTTGCTTGCACTTGGAGATGATAAAGAAAAATCCTTCATACGAAAAGTACTGTTTTTGTACTTATATTCAAACATTTTAACCTGATCTACCATATCAAAATAATATTCCAATTTTGTTGGAGTTCCCGGAATTACTGTTGCTATGACATAAGATCCTGATTTGCCAGCTAAAATTCTTTCAACAACTTTTTTTTCAGTACCATTTTGGTCAATTATGCGAGCATTACCATAATAATCATTTAATTCATAATCTTTACTTCCATGGTTTTCAATCTGAAAATAGAGAACTAATTTATTTCCAAACTCTTTACTTCCTTTGAATACTAGAAAGATATTTTTATCAATTTCAATAGATTTCCCGCTTTCTGACGTAGTGCTAGCTTGTGTCTCATCTGAACCTGGTAGAGGAGCAACAGCTTCATCTTTAGTTGGTTCAATTTGAGCTGCAAGATCCATACACTTATCATAACACTCTTTGCAAACAGTAGGAACAGAATATAAAACTCTTATTGCATCGTTGTTAAAACCTTGAGCATTTAGTGTCTTAGCTGTAGAAATAAAAAAATCGCAATTTGAATTGTAATATTCAATAATTTTAGTTTTACCTTGCTCAATAAATGCTTTAAACTGACCTTTACGAGTATTGATATGTTTTATTCCCTGAATATATGCTTTTGTTTCATTTTTTCCAACACCTTTAACTTCAACAGAAGTTTGACTGTACACTTTTCCGTCTTTATCAGAGATTGACAAATTAATACTTAAATTAACAGCATGCATTGGAGGAGCTGTTGGTGTAATTTCTTTAGATAAAACATCAACAGATGCATCCATAGTAAAATATGGATTTTTACCATCTCCTGCCATTCCATTTAAAGTGCATATTTGCTTCATTTTATTTATAAGCATTTTTTGTGCACTTTTAGGAATACTATTGTCTTTTACTGTTGGTGTAATAGATATTCGTGCAGCATCATCAGCTTTCCCTTCAACGTTTTGAGAAAAAGAAGTACCCGAATATATTATTGATACCAACAATATTAAAATTAATTTTTTCATATGCATATAATTTTATTTAATTCATAAATAGACAATTAAAGTTACAAGTTTAAAGTTTAACCCTGTAACATTAATGTAAACTTTTTATTTTTCACCAATAATCAGCCAGGCTTCACCTAAACCTCGTTGATATACTTTACAAGTTAAGCCAAAAGGATCGCCAGCAAGGAATTTACGTAAATTATTAACAAATTTCTTTGTATTCATTGCTCTTTGTTTTCCTTTTCTTTCGTAGAACATAGGAATTCTAACTTGCTCAAATTTTATAAAATTTTCAGAATTGTCAGAATTGCTGTATCTGCCTTCAACAGTATTATCTGCCATCCAATCATCAATAATATCCCCTAATTCTAATGTTTCTCCGTCATAATCATACTCTTCTTCGAGATCGACAGGAGAAGAATCCCAAACCTGAACTCTTACTTTAACCTCACGACCATTAGTAAACATATCTGTAAAATGTGCCATTAATAATCCGTTAAATCTGTCCATATGACTTAAAACAGCTTCTTCTAATAATAATTCAGGAGCAGCAGCAGTAGAAGGATTACCTGTACCTGATGCACTTGCGATATTTTTACTTGTATAAGCATCAATTCCATTGAGAGTAAAAACAATGTAATTTTGAGGACCACGTTTTTTTACTTCAAAGTCGAGATCCATAATGATATCTGCCTTTGCTGTTCTTTTCAACATATCAATTGGGGATTCTGCAAGAGAAGCTCCGGATTCTTTACTTGTCATCATGCTCATCTCTGCAGATGCTTGAGCAATATTTTTTAATTCTTGTTCTAAATCTTTTAAAGGGAAGCCTCTTTCGGCCATTATTCCACTCATTTTTGAGATAACAAGACGAAGAGAACCATCTCCTTGTAGAGCAGCTTTATAATCAGGCAAAACCACCTGTGTTCCTTGATTGTCAAAAGTCATTTTATAGCCGTGGCTAATACAAAAATGATCACTTGGCACAACCATAATGGTTGGTTTTTTTGCATGTTGCCCGAAAACAAGCATTGCTGCAAATAATGTAACTATTGTTAAAAATGATTTTTTCATATTTTTTAAATTTAGTTTAAAAAGCAGAATGAAAAATCAAACTGCTTTTTTGTTATTCATATTACCTTAATTAAAACAATAAAAATTAGAAACCATGACTCAAACTACGAGCAACGCCTTTTTCTTCAAGATATTTACGCAAATCATCGTAAGCTATTGAAACAATAACAGCAACTTTGTAACCACGTTTTACTCTAATTCTGTCTTTTCCACTTGGAGCGCCATCGGTTGTAACATTTACATATTGTAAATATTTACCTCCTGCAGCAAAAAACTCATCAAAAAATTCCTTATGAGTTTTATCTGCATCAGGGTCAGTAACAATTGCAGGAGTTTTATCGGCTCCACCACCTGCAGGTATTCCTCTAAAAATACATGCAGCAACTGCATTTCTTTTTGCTTTATAAGCAGCATTTTTAGCATTTTTATCAAAACCCCATACTTTGAAAAGTTTTGTTCCATCGTTACCTACTCCAAGGCATTGAATTTGATAGTTGAACTTACTATTGTATAATGCTTTTCTGTCTTTTCTTTTTTGAGCATCAGCTCCTTGAGCAAAGAAAAAAACTAATAGCAATGATACAATTAAACTTTTTATTACTTTATTCATCTCAGGTAAATTTTGTCTTTCAAAGCTTAGATGCAACCCACATAACTGTTTCTTTTTTTATTAAAAAACAATTTATACATCTCTGCTTTGAGTTAAAAATATTTTCATGTGGGATTTAATTTTTCTATATTAACTTAATATTAAAATTCTAATCTTAACCCAACACTGAAAGATGCACCTTCTCTATTTTGAAAAATATCAGTATATGTAGCATCATTACCACTAAGAGTTAAGGTATTTCCATCATCATCAAGAATATCCCCCACAGAATACATATTTAATGTTCCAAAAAGTTGAACATTATAAGTAAGGTTAGCTGTTAGACTTGCACCAAAATTAAGATAAATTGTTGAAAGATCTGTTTCCTCTCCATTTACAATAAAATCATCATGTGAAGCAGCTTCCATACCATAAGCACCAAATAAAGTAAGAGAAAAATTACGTGCAAAATAATATCCTTTTGAAATACCTACATCGTATCTTGTAAAACTTATATCTTCAGCTCCTACCAATATCGGAGTGTTATATTCTTTAGTTTCAGAACCAAACTCAGCAAATAGTTTTAATTGTTTAATACGAATCAATTTACCAGTAAATGTCCATAATAATGTTGAAACATTATACTCTGCTTTACCTGTAATACCTCCAATTTCACCTGAAGCATATCCCAAAGAAAGACCTATACCAAAATCGTTACGTTGTTGCATAAGCATACCTTCGTCAACTCTACGACCGGCAACCTGATAAAATTTTGAGGTCTCAGTTGAATGACCTGTAGCCATTTTTCGATTATCAATAACACTTTTTGAACGAACAACAGCTCTTCGCTTAGTAATCATCTCGTTTTTATCATTCATACGATATTCTAAAACAAAATAACGCTGGTCAAATTTTAAACCTTCTTTTAAACCTACTTTAGCACCTATTGGTTTTCTAGTATAAACAGGAACTTTAACACGGAAAGGTTCATATTTTCTTTCAATCATAAAAATAGCGCTTTCACCTCCAGTGCTAACTAATTGTTGAAATAATTCATCACGAGTTTTTTGAACTTTAGGAGCTAAAATCTGACCTGGATTATATTGAGATCCATCTGCTTTACCATTAACCTTCATTACAAATTTTAAAGGAAATTGAGTTTTGTCAAATAGCTCTTTCTTTTTTTGTTTAGTTGCTGCATCATCGTCATCATAAATCCATAATTGATCGTAAAGAACACCATATATAGAATCATTAAAATCAATTTTATATAAATATGCAGTAACATCTCCCATAAAACCATTTTTTATACGTTTTACCGGTTTAAATTTCTTCTTAGTTTTATTTGCAATAGCTCTTCTTCTTTTATCAACTTTATCATAATGTTCTTTCATTGTGATAATGTTTTTATAGGAAAGAACCAGAATGTGGCTATTGTTTACCAATGCTTGACCGGCGTCTTTTAATTTTGCCATACCAAGTTTGCTTGCCTGTGCTTTAAGTGCATCTTGGTCTGTAGCATTATACTGTCCTCTTTTATGTATAATCGTCATATCAAGAGTTCCATCGTCTTTTCTATCAAACCATTTTGCAACTATATCATTAGGATAATGATTATTAATAATCGTACTTTTAATTGTTTTTGGTGATTCTGAAGAAGAAAAATATCTGGTAGATAAATTGTTATCATCAAATTTTTCAGGGATGTTTACTTTTTCAATTGCTTGCTTTAAATCTGAAGAGTATTTACCCCCATTATCTAATAACATGTAAGTTAAAGCACTACGATTGTATTGTTCTGGGACTGCTTTGTCTTGAGCAAAAAGAAATCGAATACTAAAAAATCCAATTGCTAAAATAATAAGTAATAATTTTTTTTTCATATCAATAATTTTAGTTAAAAAAATTCTGTTAATACTATATAACAAATTTAAAATAAAATTTAAAAAATAAAAATAAAATTTCATTTAATAAACAATACAATTCATTGAATTATAGACACAATTGTAGGAAAAACAATTACAAATCTTAAAACTCACTGAATTACAATTAATTACAATTATGTTTTTTATTGCCTCAAATCATAAAAAATTATGACGCACATCATTTTTATATTGATTTCTTTTAAGCCTAATTATATTAAATAATTTTAATGGAATGATTACTTTTGAAAAGTGATTTTGTGTAAAAAATGTTGTGTGTTTTTTATATAGTCTGATTGTATAATTATTTTTAGTAAAGGTTTTCATAAATATTTTTTAGTAAATTGTTTTTTTTTTATTAATGGTTAATTAGGTATAAACACACACAACATAAAAAGAGATGCTAATAAATTAGCATCTCTTTCTTTTTGTGGACTAGTCAATAAGGCTCACTTTAAAATTCGGGTGGATTAAGCATAAATTTCAGAACTCCTAATCCATAAATTGAATATTTATGGGTTAAGAGTATTTGTTTGTATACTGTATTTATCGCAAATATTCAATAATTT
>QMPG01000025.1 GCA_003648455.1 Bacteroidota bacterium | reverse complement strand
TCATTATGGAGAATTGATGATATAAAAATAACCGGACAAGAAAATTCTGCTTCTGCACCAACAATCTCAAACATTAATATCTCGCCAACAAATCCAAGCTCAAGTGATTCTGTTGATGTTTCTGCTGATATTACTGATGATGGAACAATAACTTCTGCAGCTGTTTTGTGGTGCACAGATAATATTAATTTTGATAATAATATTAATATGAGCATTAGTTCAGGTAATACATACAAATCGGATTCTAAAATTCCTGCTCAAGTTGAAGGAACAACTGTTTATTATAAAATGCAGGCTGTTGATAATGAAAATGATACAACAACCTCGGCATCAAATAATTATTTAATTCCATCGGCTTCTGCCCCAAGCATTTCAAACATAACAACAAGTCCGGAACAACCAAGAATTGATGATGTTGTTGATATATTTGCCAACATTACAGACGATGGAACAATATCTTCGGCAAAAGTTTTTTGGTGCACAGATGGAACAAGTTTTGACAATAATATTAGCATGTCACTTAGCACCGGAAATACTTACAAATCGGATTCTAAAATTCCTGCTCAAGCTGAAGGAACAACTGTTTATTATAAAGTTGAGGCTACAGATAATGACGGAAATAAGCAAACGTCTACATCATTTAACTATTTAATTCCATCGGCTTCTGCTCCAAACATTTCGAATATTTCTATAACACCGTCACAACCTACTGTTAACGATTCTGTAGATGTATTTGCTGACATTACTGACGATGGTTCTATTTCTACAGCAAAAGTTTTTTGGTGCACAGATGGAACAAGTTTTGACAATAATATTAGCATGTCGATTAGCACCGGAGATACATATAAATCGGTCTCTAAAATTCCTGCTCAGGCAGAAGGAACAAATGTTTATTACAAAATTGAAGCTGTTGATAATGAAGATAATAAAGCAACCTCTGCTTCGAAAAATTACACTATTAATATTTTAACTCCTGTTATTATTGGAGAAAACGAAATTTGTGAAGGAGACAGCAGCTTATTGTCATTAAACCGTGGTTCTTACGAAAGCTACAAATGGAGAATGCAAGGAAACTCTCAGGTTTTAGGAACAGACTCAATATATTATGCCTCAAAGCAAGGTAATTATACTGTTGAAGTTTCTATAAACGAGGATAGTTCAACATCAAGTTCTTTTTCTTTAACTGTTAACAAGCTTCCTGTTTCTGATTTTTCTTATATAATTAATGACAAAACAGTTTCGTTTACAGATAAATCATCTTACGGAACTTCATTTTTATGGAATTTTAATGATGGGTTTACAAATCAAAGTAAAAATCCTATTCACACTTTTGGCTCATACGACACATATAAAGTTGTTTACACCGTTACAAACGCATGTGGATCAGATTCATGCTCTCAGGATGTATTATTACAAGGAAACTCAATTGATTTTGTTGAAAATAATACAATAAAATTATATCCTAATCCTGTAAAAGACATATTAACGTTAAGTACAGGTAACAACAATGAAAGAATTGAAATATACAATATTATTGGAGAAAAAATTCTTTCTTTATATAAACAAAAAAATGATTTGCAAATTAATGTAAATTCTCTTAAAAAAGGTATTTATTTTATTAAGCTGTATAACTCAAATTCTGTGTTAAAAAGAATGTCATTTATTAAAGATTAGCAGTCTAAATTATTTAGCCTAAAGCCCAATAAATTAATTTATTGGGCTTTTTTATTATATATGACAATTATCATATATAATGCGCCAACATATTTATATATTTGCATTTAAAATAAAACATATACAACCATGAAAATTAAAGACCTAGATATCAATCAGCTAGAAAACACAGCAAACATGCTAAAAGCCATTGCACATCCAATGCGAATAGCAATACTTACTTTCTTAGAAGATGGAAAAAAATTATCTGTAACAGAAATACACAACCTTTTGAAGATTGAACAGTCAACAACCTCTCACCATCTTGGCATTTTGAAAGATAAAGGAATTCTTGCTTCAAAAAGAGAAGGTAAAAACGCTTTTTATTTTTTGAAACATGAAAAATTAAGTCAAATTATTGATTGTGTTTCTCAGTGTAGTTAAAAATCACACTAAACTTATTTAGTTGAATCCCCGAGACCCTCTGTGCAATTTTTACAAATATCAAGACTTTCTCGGGAAAGCAATACTTCTCTTCTAAAATTTTGATATTTGTGTGATTTCCAAATATTCTTAAATTTTTTTGTGGTTAATTCACCCATAACATATTTTGCATCTTTATCGAAACAACAAGGAACAACCATACCGTCCCACGTAATTACTGAAGAACTCCATAAACGCCAACATCTGTTTGGCATTTTGTTTTTTATTATATATTTGTTATTTGATTTCTTATAACGAGAATATTTTTCAATTGTAGGAATAAGCTCGCTTCCATTTTCAAAATCATAAATTTGGGCAGTTTTAAAAACAATTTTATCAACTTGTAATTTTTTTGCTAATATTTTGGCTTCTTCAATCTGATGTTGGTTTTGCTTAATAACAAGGAATTGCAATATTAAATATGGTGTTTTTGATTTCAATTCTTTTTTTAATCTAACTAAGTTATTTACACCTTCAACAACTTTGCTTAAATCCCCTCCTTTTCGATAAAAGGAGTATGTTTCCTGAGTTGTTCCATCAAAAGAAACAATAAGTTTATTTAAACCCGAAAGAATTGTTTTTTTTGCGTTTTCTTCGTTTAAAAAATGTCCGTTTGTTGAGCTTGCTGTATAAATATTCTTTTTATTGGCATAGCTAATCAATTCAAAAAAATCAGGATGCAGATAAGGTTCTCCTTGAAAATATAAAATCAAGTATGATAAGTGTGGATATAATTCATCAATAATAGACTTATATAACGCGTAGTTAATATTGCCGGTTTTTCGTGTAAAATTATTTTGACCACTTGGGCATTCAAGACAATTAAGATTGCAAAAAGTTGTTGGCTCTATTGAAACGCTGTATGGTAATCCCCAAACAATTGGTTTTTTATAAACATTTGAGATTTTATAACCGGCAAAAACTTTAAACAAATTTACTATCTTTTTAAAAGATAATTTTTTCAACAAGCTATAATAATCCATAAATTGCTCTCTCAAAATAAATACAATAAAAAAAACAGTCTGACAAGCAGACTGTTTGATAAATTAGTTGTTTTCTAGTATTTGGAACAACTCATTGAGTTTTGGTGTTAATACAATTTCTGTTCGGCGGTTCTTGCGTCTTGCTTCGGATGTTTTTGCGGGATCAATAGGCACATATTTTCCTCTTCCTGCTGCAGTTATTCTTTTTGGTTCTATTTTTGAGTTTTTAAGCAATATTTTAACTATCGCAGTTGCTCTCATTACACTTAAATCCCAATTATCTTTTATATTGCCTGTTCCATGATATGGGACATCGTCGGTATGACCTTCCACCAAAATATTGATATCTTTATTTTGAGCTAACACCGTTGATAGTTTCTTTAATGCATTTACGCCTTTAGTGTCAACATTATATTTGCCTGATTTAAAAAGCAATTTTTCTTCCATAGAAACATACACCTTACCGTTTCGAACATTAATAGAAAGTCCTTTATTCTCAAAGCCAAGCAAAGCATCTGTAACTTTTTCTTTTAACTCGGCCACAGCAGAATCTTTTCTATTCAAAATGTGTTGCAGTTCGATAAATTTTTTGTTCTGCTCTTCAAGCTCTTTTTGCTTTTGTTTCAATTCAGCATCTAATTCCATTAAACTTTTGTTTTTTGCATCAAGTTCTTTTTGTTTAGCATTTAAGACAAGTTCCAATTCTTTTAATTTATCCTCTCGTTTTTGCAAGTCATCTTTTGTTTCCTGTATTTCAGCAAGTAAAAGCTTTGTTTCTTTATCATTGCTTGAAGAATATTTATCTTGATTTGTATTTATATCATCATATAATTTTTTATAAACCTTATATTTTCTTGAATAGAATGATAAAGAATCTTCCATATCTGATTTTTTTGTAGCCAAATCAGCAATTTCTTTCTTGAGTTCATCAATTTCAGATTTCTGTTCTGTATTCTTTACTGTTAAACTCTCGTTATTACTTTTTAAAGAATCTCTTTCATCAACACATGTTTCATTTTTATTTTTCAATTCTTGAAATTGGCGCGTAGGAACACATGAGAAAAACATTGTTGAAATAACAATTAAGATAAAAAGACATTTAATTTTATTACACATAATGATTTATATTAATTATAAAAAAACAAATTTAAGCATTAAAAAAATAAAATGTATTATTTTTTTAATGCTTTGCTGTATTTTAGAAAAATTTTTGCTGTAAAACCCGCTTATTAAAACACTACTAAACTTCCGGCTCTTGCTTTGCCAAAAATTGTGCTATTTTAACATCATATTTTGTTTTTAAAACATGAGCAGATTGCTCATCAATTACAATATGACCTACAGTTCCTGAAATAAGTTTCAGGCTCTTCATAAATTGACTTGTTTTAACAGCAATTATACCACCTGAATATTTATACAGAGCCTCTCTCTCTAATTTTGAAAATTTCTCTTGATTAAGTATTGGTTTCATTCCTCCTCCGTCGTGTTGAAAAAACATGCTTGTTTCTTGCCGAACACTAATAAGAGAATCGGTTTTAAAAATATTCATAGAATTAATTGCATCGTCAATAAAAGCGCTTTTAACAAAAGGGTTTTCTACAGATAATACTACTAATATTTGTGGATCAATTTCTGAAATATAATCTTGCTTAAGTATATTGTTAATTGTTTGTGTTAGGTCAATATTTAACCTTGCTAATTCTTCTTCTCGTTTATGAAACTTTATTTTTGTGTTTTCTCCATATTTTGCAAGAACATGTTCCTCAATCTTTTCGTCAGGGGAGCTAACAACAACTAATGATATTTTTTCAGATTTTAAAGCCTCGTCTATCTTCCAATCAATTACATATTTGTCGTTAAGTTTTGTGAAAACAACATTGTTAGATTTATACTTTGAGCCACGAACCGGAATAATTGCAACAGATTTCATGTTTTTGAACCCGTTTTTTTTAATATACTTATCCTTTATAGAAGCTCTTGTATTTAGTATTTTTCTTTCGTCTGAAGTAAGATTAAGACCATGTTGTCGATAATAAAAGAGGGGGGTATTTACGTTTGTAACTTTATATTTTTTTGTAAATTTTATCCACAATTCATATCCATCCTGACATTTAAACTGCTCATCGTATCCCCCCAAAATTTGAAGAAATTTTTTTCTTATCATTGTGCAGGCACCATGGGCGGGTTGGTCTAATAAAGAAACATTATTGTCGAACGAGTGTCTTTTTGCAACGCTAAGCACATTTCCGTCAGCATCAACCAAAAAATAATCTGGAAAAATTAATCCTAACTCATCATCTTTGCTAATAATATTTGACATAACAAGTAGTGCGTTGCTGTCTAAATAATCATCAGCATCGAGACGCATAATAAATTTACCACGAGCAACCCTAAGAGCAATATTATTGGTAATATTTAGTCCCTTATTATTCTGAAATATAATTCTTATTTTCTCATTGTTTGAATATGAGTTTATTATTTCTTTAGAATTGTCAGTAGAGCCATCATCAATAATAATAAGTTCAAAATCTTGGCAGGTCTGATTCAGAACACTTTCAATAGACTCTTTTATATATTTACCATAATTATAATTCGTTATATAAATGGTAATAAGTGGGTTTGGTTTTGGTATAAACATTAAAACATTAAATTATTAAATTCTTTTTTTTATTAATTTTGCCGGCACTCCCCCAATTACAGATTCGGGACTAACACTCTTTGTAACAACTGCATTGCTTCCAATAACAGCTCCTTGTCCAATATTACAACCAGGAAGAATTACTGCATGTGTACCAATCCAAACGTCATTTTCAAGAGTAATGGGTGAATGTAAATAACCTTGTTCTTGCACAGATTTGCCCTTTTTATGATTATGCATACTTGTTTGCAAATATACAAAACCTGAGATTAAATTTTTTTCTCCAATGTTTATATCATCCCCTCCATTTAAGACAGAATAAAGCCCAATTCTAGTCCCAGAATTTATTCTGATTTTCGATTCATTTGCGGCAAGAATTCTGACACCTCTATCAATTCTGACATTATTATTAATAACAATTTTGGAGGTTCCATGAGATCTTAACTCAACATCTCTTCTAAATACAACATTGTTTTTTATTATGATTTTACAATTCTTATTTATCAAAACATGTGGAAAGGTATTACATTGAAAATTTTTCCCAATTTTTATTCGCGCTGACGAATAAAACAATTTAAACATCTGCCCTTTCAAAACTGGAGAAATTCTTTTAAAAAATAATATGATATTTAAAAACATCCGAATTAAATTAAATTAAACAAAAAAGTTCCATTCTAATTTCTGATGGGCTTTTAAATCTATTTTTGTTTTTTCCCCAATAAGCTTATCATATTCTCTTGCGTCAATTCCAACATTTGGCCTTAAGCATATTAAATCTGTTTCATTTAGGATGGTTCCTGCTGGCAAATCTTTTACAGGATAAACAGCCCTTCGAAACGAAACATCATGTCCGTTATCAATTTCTATTGGCAATGGTTTTTTTTCTTTATTTCCTTTATAAATGTTTATTAACTTTATTTCTTCTTGCAACACTTGAACTTCACTTGGTGTTAAAGAAACTTTATGGTCTCTAAATTGTTTTCCTTCTCTTGAATCTGTAAAATGAAACTCTAATATTTCAGCCCCTAATGCATGGGCATAAATTAAAGCCTTTAATCCTATTGTATGGTCTGAATATCCAACAGTTAATCCCGTTTGTTTTTTAAGCTCTGAAATAACGGCAAGATTTGCGTCTGAATCAGAAATAGGATACATTGAAGTACACTGAAGCAATGCTAAAAAATTCGGGGATTTATATTTTTCATCAACAGATTGAATAAAGTCAACAGCATCAAGAACTTCTTTTTCGGTTGACAAACCAGTTGAGAGAATAATTGGTTTTCCTTTTTTGGCAATACTCCGAAGAACAGGATAAGCAGTAAGGTCGCCAGATCCTACTTTGTATATTGACATATATGGATCAATCCACTCTATCATATCTTCATCCCAAACAGATGCCATATAATTTAGTCCTGCTTCGTTAATTGTTTTTGCAAGATAAATATTCTGTGCTTTTGATAATTCAAAAGTTTTAAAATGTTTGTTTCTTTTTGGACTTTCAATTCTGCTAACCAGCGTATCTCCAGTATATAATTGAAATTTAATAAAATCGACTCCAGTTGAAATTGCTTGTTTGGTAAGTTTTAACGCATAGTCAAAATTCCCCTCATGGTTTCCACCAATCTCTGCAATTAACAAAGGACCCAATTTCCCTTTAAACGAATTATTCATTTATTTCTTTAATAATTTTAAATATTTCTTTAAGTCCGTACTCAGTGTGATTTTTTTCAAATCTACTAACTATTTTTTTTGCAAAATCCAAATCCCCCTTATTATCTATAGCTAACTGAATTCCAGCTGTTTCAGAACAAATTGTGTTGTAAAAATAATAATAATTTTTATTTTTATCGTTTTGATATAAATATTGTGTTACATGTTCAAAATGTCCATCATTATTAAATTTTGAATACATTTCTTCATAGTGCTTTGTTCTAACAATTTCGACACTCATTCCTTTAGGAAATGTCCTGTCTTTAACATTGCTAACAAAATCATATTTATTTGTTTGTGCAAACTTAATCATTCTTTGTAAAACTTCGACATCAACAAACAGATTATCTCCATTTATTCTTGTAATAAAATCGAATTTATTTCTTTTCCCACAATTTAAAAACCTTAATGCTACATTATCAAGAGAACCTCGAAAAACATTAATTTTGTTTTTTACACAATATTCTGCTATTGGATTATCCGTTTTTTCTTCAGACGTGGCAACAACAATATTGTTTTCCGGCACAACTAAAGAAAGCCTTTCAATAATATATTGTAAAATTGACTTTCCGTTTATTTCCATAAGGATTTTACCGGGAAGTCTTGAAGAATTATACCTACAAATAATAACAAAACCTATTTTCATTTTCTTTCTCCAATCTCTTTTGCGGGTGTACCCCCATATATTTTGTATGGTGGCACATCCTTATTCACAACAGAATTAGCAGCAATAACAGCGCCATCTCCAATTTTTACTCCTTTTAAAATTGTTACTCCAGAAGCAATCCAAACATCATTACCAATTGTTATTGGGGCGGTTTCATTTTCTTGTTCGTTAATTTTTTTATTTTTGTCTATTTTATGATTACTGTCAACAATATACACAAAAGGAGCAATTAAACAGTCGCTACCTATTACAATCTTATCTGAAGCAAAAATAAAATTATGAAAACCTATTGTAGTGTTTTTCCCAATTTCAACAACGGCATTTTCATTACAACTGCAAATTCGTGTTCCTTCTTTAACTACAGCATTATCACCAATAAAAATGTTCTTAGGAAACCTCTGAAACTCAACGTTTTTATCAACAAAAACCATATCTCCGCAACAACCTAATTTTTTTTTGGCTTTTCTTAAATTTCTATAATTTTTACTGCTAAAATGTAAGTGTTCTCTTAATTGGTTTTTTTCCATAATATTTATTAATTAGGAAGCGAATATCTGTCAAAAGCATCAATATAAGAACCTTTTGTGGCATTAAAAATTTTTACATTATTTTCTTTGGCATAATCTTTTAAAACAAAGTAACTATTAAATGCATATACAAATTTTGTTAATACTTCTGCAAGTGTTCTTTGACGGTATGTTGACCCAACATGCATAACATTTGGTTTTGCTTTATTTTTATCATAAAAATGCTTTTGAGTCAATAGCACAACATTATCATCAGTCACAAAAATATCTTTAAGCCAACTATGATCTGCTCCAAAAAGAAACACTTTTTTATATTTAAGATCAATCGAAATCTTTATAGATGGGATTAATACATTATGTGGTCTGGGCATCCCTAAATTTAATTTAAAAAACCAATGATTTAAAAATTTAATCCCATCTACGGGAGTTGTGTTAAAATACGAAATACTTATATGTTTATTTTGCAACATCTTTTTTTCCCATGTTGTTTTCTTTTTGGCCAAAGCAGGAACATGTAAAATAATATCCCAAGTTGTTTGTTTAAGGATTTTTTCAAAAACGTCTTTCCTGCCCTCTGTATTAACATCATTAAAATTTTCTGCCCAATATTGAGGAGATGTAATTACATAATGCCTTGGTTTGAGAACAGAATAATTACTTGTTCGTGCAAAAAAATTTACTGCAAATAGATCTTTATCTGTTAAAAAATCTTTGTTGTTTGCAATTGTATCATTCAATGATGGACCATTGCCTAAAATTATACAATCGTTGCTTTTATTAGAACACTTTATTTTGGGCAAACAAAATTTTGACAGAACAAAAATCTTAATAATTGTTAAGAAAGACAATACCATATTCTCAACAAATATCTGAAACTTTGATTTTAACATTGTGGTTGCCGGCATAATTTTTTATAATTGAGCAAATTTCTTTTCTTTAAAAAAGCCTAAAATAGTATGATACATAACTTTAACACAGTATTTTCCTTTTTGTGGCTGTCCTTTAATTAAAAACATAAAATATAATACAACGGCTCCTGATAATTTATAAAAATATTCTAAAAGCTTATAAACTGATTTGTAACCCGGCTCTGTTTGAAGTCGCAATTTTTCGCTCGCTCCGGTTGATTTGCTTATCTTATCAATAAACTTGGGTTCTATTCGGTATGCATCAATATTATGATTTACATAAACGTTTGGAGCATACAATATTTTCACTTTATTTTTTTTCAACTTATAAAAAACATACTTATCATCTCCCCTATAGACTAAATCGGTATTAAAACCTCCGAATTTTTCAAACAATTCTCTTCTAAAAGCCATGTTGCATCCTGTTGGATATTTTTTACTAAAATCCTTAATCTTATTGCCATAATCAACTTTTGACACAACTCCCTGAATATATTTCGACATCCAAACAGGTTCCTTGTTATCTGGAAAAATTGGTATCACCTTTCCTCCAATTGCCCCATATTCAGGATATTGTTTAAAAGTCTTAATAAGATTCTCAACATAGTCTTCTCTTGCAATCGCATCATCGTCAATAAAGGATATTATTTCTCCTTTTGCTTCTTTAATCCCTCTATTTCTTGCAAAAGACAATCCTTGATTTTTTTCTACAAAATAAGAAACATTTAATTCTTTATTCTCACTGATAAATTGTTTACAAATCTTTTCTGTACTATCTGTTGAATTGTTATTTACAATAATAACTTCGTATTTATCTTTATCAACAGTTTGATTTATTAAGCTGTTAAGTGCTCCGGGTAAAAACTTTTCTCTATTATATGAACAAATAACTACAGAAACCATTTTTTATTATTTTATAATTCCCCAAAAATAAATATTTATTTTTAAAAACCGACATCTTCAATCAATTTAAAAAAACACTTAAACAAGAAAAATATTTTGTTCTTATATTATATCGTGGGATTAATTCTTGATAGAAGAAGCAAAACTAACCAACAATATCTGCACGAATTGCATTTACTATTGATTTTATCTTTATTATCTGCTCTCTGGTAACTTCAACATGCTGCTTGTTAATAACTATTCTTTTCTGAATAGTGTCAATATTTACATCTCCATGTTTATACATTATCTCAAATTGAGAAAATGTTTTGTTTAATTTTTTTAACAAAATTAAATATTTTGCAACAGTAAGGTCGTCCTGATTATTTCTTAACAAATTAATTAAACTGTTAAGTGAATATTTTTGTGTAGCTATAAGCTCCATTAGTTCAACACTAAATTCGTTTGAAGCATTTGTTACAATATAAAGCGATTCAATCCATCCGCCTAACACAATTAAAGAGGCTGCTCCGCCACGGTTATTTTTTTTAAGAAAGTCATTTGCGGAATCATAGGCCTCTCCTGCGATAATATATAACGAATCTTTATCGTTAATCTTTTGTTCTATTTGCTCTTCTGTAAAAGAAAAAAAATCACGGGGAATATCTAATTTTTCAGATAACTGTTGAATACACGCTAAATATTGAAGAGATTGTTGTGTTTGATTAAACATTCTGTTATAAAACAAATCAACGCCATATACACCCAGGTTTGTGGCAATTTTTGAGCTTCTTAAATAATTGTCTGCGTTTTCTGTTGGGTTTATTATTTTAAAATTATAATCAATTCCTGATTTAAAAAAAAGAGAGGACATTTCAACAGGAGAAAACATATCATAAAAAACTAAAGTTGCCACCTTTTTTTGTATATCTTCTTGTTGCTCTTTCGTTTCTATAAATTCTTCCCCTATTTTTTCACTTGTTCTGTCAGAATCTGAAACACAACCAAAAAATAAAAGGAAAATAAAGAAACAAAATATATTTATATTTTTCATCTGACTATAATTTTACAATTAAATTACAATATTTAAAGGTGTGTTTCCCTGCTTTTGTTTTAGCCATAACACCCTTAATTCTTTATTTTTGCAAGGATGTTTTTTTTATTCTTCATAAAATTATAAAAAAAATTTAAATATTATCAATATATTACGATATTTATCTAATTGATTTATAATTTTGCTTGTCGTTATATCGACGTTTTATCTTTTTTGAATTAAATAAAAACTAATAAAATAAAAAAATGTCAAAAATTAGACTTACAAAAGAATTCCATTTTGAAATGGCACATTTACTTTGGAACTACGATGGTCCTTGTAAAAACATACATGGTCATTCATATAAACTTTTTGTTACTGTTATTGGAAAGCCAATTGACGATATTTCCAATCCCAAATATGGTATGCTTATCGACTTTACAGATTTGAAAAACATTGTTAATTCAAAAATCACATCCCTTTTTGACCATGCTTTTGTTCTCATGAAAAACAAAGAGTTTGAATCTGTTATTGAGAACAATAAAATTTTTGGTAAAAAAATACTACTTGACTACCAACCTACATCAGAAAATCTTGTTATTGACTTTGCAAATAGATTAAAGCCATATTTACCTAAAAACGTAAAATTACATAGTTTAAAACTATACGAAACAGCAACTTCGTTTGCCGAATGGTATGCTGAAGATAACAAATAATGTTTGCAACCTAATTTTGTTTCTTGTCATTTTGGGTTTTACTAAATATTAAATTAAAAAACATGCCAACTAAAAATCTTTTTCTACTCGATGCTTATGCTTTAATATACAGAGCATACTTTGCTTTTATTAAAAACCCGACTTATAACTCAAAAGGACTTAACACATCTGCTATTTTGGGTTTCACAAATTCTCTTATCGATGTCTTGAAAAAAGAAAACCCTTCGCATATTGGTGTTGTTTTTGACGTTCACGCACCTACTTTTCGCCATGAGATGTATTCTGAATATAAAGCAAATCGTGAAGCAATGCCCGAAGATTTAAGAACATCAATTCCATATATCAAAGAAGTAATAAAAGCTTTCAACATTCCAATTATAGAAAAAAAAGGCTTTGAAGCCGACGATGTTATTGGCACAATGGCCAAAATAGCCGAACAAAAAGGATTTGTTACTTACATGATGACTCCCGACAAAGATTATGCTCAACTTGTTTCCGACAAAATTTTCATGTATAAACCACGTCATTTTGGTGCTGGTGTTGATATATTGGGCGTTGATAAAGTTAAAGAAAAATTCGGCATTGAAAACCCGGAACAAGTTATTGATATTTTAGCTTTGTGGGGCGATAGTGTAGATAATATTCCCGGATGTCCCGGCGTTGGTGAAAAAACCTCAAAAAAATTGATTGCCGAATATGGTTCTGTCGAAAACATTTATAACAACATAAACGACTTAAAAGGAAAACAAAAAGAAAACTTTATTAATTTTAAAGAACAAGTTTTGTTATCAAAAAAATTAGCAACGATTACTACCAATGTGCCAATTAATTTCGATGAAGAACAACTAAAAATATCAAATCCTGACGCAGAGAAATTAAAAAACCTTTTTGATGAATTCGAATTCAAAAAACTGGCGCAACGTTATTTTTCTCAACAAGAAAAACCAAAAGCAAAACCTCAACCCACCCAAGGTTCTTTATTCGACAATTTTGGAGCAGAACCTCAGCATATTGCTGAAGATAATTACGAAAATATTAACACAATAAAACACAATTATTATCTTGTTAATAATGAAACAAAAACAAATGATTTATTAAACCTTTTGTTAAAACAAAAAGAGGTTTGCTTCGACACAGAAACAACAAGTCTTGATGTGCATACTGCAAAATTAGTCGGAATGTCGTTTTCAATCAAAGAACACGAAGCATATTACGTCCCTGTTTCTCAAGAACAAAGCCAAGCAAAAAAAATTGTTGAAAAATTCAGACCTTTTTTCGAAAAAGAAAGCATTGTTAAAATAGGACAAAATATAAAATACGACATTCTTGTTTTGCGAAATTACGACATTGAAGTAAAAGGGGAGTTTTTTGACACAATGTTGGCTCATTACCTTATTCAGCCGGAGCTAAGACACAATCTTGATTTTTTATCTGAAATTTATTTGAACTATAAAAAAGTTTCTACTAAGGAATTAATTGGAGAAAAAGGAAAAAATCAACGCAACATGAAAGATGTTCCTGTTGATAAAGTAAAAGAATATGCATGTGAAGATGCTGATTTCACCTTTCAGTTAAAAACAATTTTAAATGAAGAGATTAATAAAAAACAATTAAACAAATTATTTAATGATATTGAAATGCCTCTGGTAAAAGTTCTCGTCGAAATGGAGAATGCCGGTGTTAAAATTAACATTGAAGCCTTAAATAATTTTTCTAAACAATTAAGAGAAAAAATACTAAAAGAAGAACAAGAAATATACAAAATAGCAGGAATAGAATTTAATATATCATCGCCGAAACAGCTCGGAGAAATTCTTTTTGAAAGATTAAAAATTATTGATAATCCTAAAAAAACAAAAACAAAACAATACTCAACCGGCGAAGAAATTCTATCAAAATTAATAGACAAACACGAAATAATTAAAAACATATTAAACTACCGAACTTTAAAAAAATTATTAACAACTTATGTTGATGCCTTGCCCAAATTAATAAACACCAAAACCGGAAAAATTCACACTTCTTTTAATCAGGCAGTTACATCAACCGGTCGATTAAGTTCAAAAAATCCTAATTTACAAAACATTCCTATTCGCGAAGAACTTGGACGAGAAATAAGAAAAGCATTTATACCATCTGACGACAATCATTATTTAATTTCGGCAGATTATTCTCAAATTGAACTTCGCATAATGGCACAATTAAGCCAAGATCCTCACATGATAGAGGCATTTAAAAACAATGAGGATATTCACTCTGCAACAGCATCAAAAATATTTAAAGTTGATATTGGCGATGTAACAAAAGAAATGAGAAGTATTGCAAAAGCGGCCAACTTTGGAATTATTTATAAAATTTCGGCTTTTGGCTTATCGCAAAACCTAAATATTCCACGAAAAGAAGCCAAGCAATTAATTGATGATTATTTTGAGAACTATCCTGCTGTTAAAAACTTTATGGATAAAAGTATTGAACTAGCAAAAGAAAAAGGTTATTCAGAAACAATTTTTGGCAGAAAAAGATATTTAAGCGATATTAATTCAAACAATTCTTTTGTGCGTAGTTCCGCAGAGAGAAATGCCATAAATGCACCTATTCAGGGTTCGGCTGCCGATATAATAAAAATTGCAATGATTAATATTTATAATCGCTTTAAAGAAAAAAACCTTAAATCAAAAATGATTTTACAAGTTCACGATGAGTTGGTTTTTGATGTGTATAAACCGGAAGGTGAAATTGTTGAAAAAATTGTTAAGCAAGAAATGGAAAATGCTGTTAGTTTCGATATTCCTTTAAGCGTTGATATGGGAAAAGGCAATAATTGGTTAGAAGCTCATTAATTAATGATAACGGTATAAGTTAAAAACTTGGGGGTATTAGTTACTATTCTATTTATTCAAATCTTCTAAATGTTTTGATATTCCCACATAATATAAATCAAAACCACCCTTTCCATCGGGACGATTTGACGAGAAAATCATCAAATTATTTAAGTATTTATCAGAATCTGTTTCAACAACAGCTGGTCTGTATTCATCATACTGCGTATTTATTTGTGGACCAAAATTTATAGGCTTTGACCAAGCTGTATCTTTATAAATAGAATACCATAAGTCAAATCCGCCATAACCGCCGTCTCTGTCTGATATAAATACCATTACATTATTCTTAATGTATGGACATTTATCGTTTTTTTCACTATTAAGTTCATTTACATACTTGATTTCAATTGCAGAAGTATCGAGAAAAACGTTTTTTATTCTATAAATATTAAATTCACCTTCTTTGTCAGAACAAAAATACAAAGATGACGATGTATTATGAATAGTAGCATAAGCTTCATTATCTGTTGTGTTTATTTCATTAATTGTATTTATTGTTTTATCTTTATAATCGAAAAAATAAATGTCTAAATTACCACCGCAATCACTTGAAAACAGCAACACTGTATCTAATTTTTCCGGATAATAAAAATATGGTCCGTATTCATTTGAAGATGGACTGTTGATGTTTTGTAAAATATTAACATCTTCCATTCGTTGGCAACGAAACCTTATTTCAGCAACTCCTTGATCAAATTGTAAGTTACAACCATATTTTATAATGTCATAACTTTCTCCTTTATTATCTCTATTGCTTGAAAAATATATCTGAAATTCGTCATTTATTATGTTCCCCGGGAATGCAGAATTATAATCATCATATTCGGAATTAACTTCTGAAAAATTTACAGCACTTTTTGGAATAATTATATCTTCAAAGACAATTCTATTATGTGGCCAACAGCTACAAAATGTAACAAATATTATAATAAATCCTATTTTGTGTAAACTGTTTTTTATCATTACTTAAAAGATTCAAAATTTTATTACATATCCTAAAGCAATTAATTTATACGTCATATTCAAATTGAAAAAATCCCCTGTTCCATTGGATGTATCGATAAAATCCGGTGAAACAAAACATTTGCCGTATTCAAAGTTAATTCCTTTTTTTTCGTTTATCCAATAATTTATATTCCAACTATATCCGACAATTATAGAGAACCTTAAATCAGAATTTAATTCCCGTAATTTTCCTAAATCAGCATCTGTAACTTTAACAAAAGGATGAGAGCATAATGAAATTCCAAGCCCTGCTTTAAATTGTAGATTAAACTTATAAATAGGAATATCAAACATGGGATTAAACATCAACGATGTTGAAGAATACCATCCTGCTTTTACATTAACACCATCTTTTTGTTCAAGTATTTCGTTATACATCTTTGTCAATGCTTTTTTGTCAACACTAAAATTAGCATGATTTAATTTTAAATTAATTCCACAAATTGTCCAAAAATACGTAGAATAATCAATTTCAGCACTAAATCCTGTATTGGCAAAACCCTGATAAGAAAAATACTTCTTTTTCTCAAAACTTTTTATAGGAATTGATAAGCCGGTATTAAAACTAATATCTGATTTTTTATCTTCTTGTCCATAAATTGACCCCATAAAAACAAATAAAATAAAAAATAATATATGTGTCTTTTTTCCCATGCCATAAATCATTATATCTTATCCCCCTTAAATCCCTAAGAGTAAGGCAATTTGGCTATTTTATATTCAATTCATTATTAATTTCTTTCCATTTATCAGAATTCATTTTAGCACCAATAACTTCAATTACTTTACCGGAAAGAAGCGAACCAATTTCACCACACTTATTCATCGACATGTTATTAATTAACCCATAGAGAAATCCTGCTGCATATAAATCACCGGCACCTGTTGTGTCAAATCTCTTTGCCTCAATTATCCCGACTTCATATACCTTTTTGTCTCTTTTTATTAGCGAGCCTTTTCCCCCGATTTTCACAACCGCAATTTCGCACATCTCTGCTATAATATCCAAGGCTTTTCGGGGCTCTTCACCTGTGAATGCTTTTGCCTCATCTTCGTTGGCAAAAACAATATCAACATATTTTTTAGTAATTTTTGTTAAGAACTCTAAATTTTCTTCAACAACATTAAAACTGGCAAAATCGATTGAAACAATTAAATTATTTTGTTTTGCAAATATTAATGCTTGCTCAATTAATGCATGGTTTTGTAACAGGTATCCCTCAATATGAAAAAACTCATAATCTTCAAACAATTCTTTTGACAAATCTGTGTCAGAAAGCTCAATTGACGAACCAAGATAAGTTGCAAAAGTACGTTCTGAATCAGGGCTAATTAAACCAATGGCTCGACCTGTTTCTTTGCTTCCCAAAAACAATTTTGGAACAATTCCCTTAACCTGCATATCAGATTTAAAAAATTCTCCAAACTCATCATTCCCAATTTTACCAATAAATCCGGTTTTAACGCCCATATTTGCCAAGCCATTAATTGTATTAGCTGCTGAGCCACCCGACGACTGCTGTCTTTTTAAATTTGTTGTTTCTTTTAATATCGTATTTGATTTTGATATTTCAACAAGTTGCATACTTCCTTTTGGTAATGAAAATTTATCTAATGTCTCATCACTTTCCAATCTTATTAAAATATCTACCAGAGAATTTCCTATGCCTAATACTTTTGCCATTTTATTAAATATTAAATTTTTGTAAAGATATGAAAAAGTAAATTATTTATAAAGATGAAATTTTTTTGTTTTTTTTAAAATTTGTTTTGTTTATTTAAAAAAAGCTATTACTTTTGCAACCACAAAATTCCTCCATAGCTCAGTTGGTTAGAGCATCTGACTGTTAATCAGAGGGTCCTAGGTTCAAGTCCTAGTGGGGGAGCAAAATTTAAGCCGAAACATGAGTTTTCGGCTTTTTTTATTCTTTTTCTAAAGCCTCATACATTTTGAAACTATAAAAATTAAAAACCGTTTCACTTTTAATGGTTAAAAAAAACATTTTAATTTTGAATCCACGCTAAAAAATTGTCCGTCAGTTAATGGATAGAGACCTGACATGTTTTTTATTATAATGACTATCAGCGGTTTGTGTTGTTCATTTTTTTTTAACATAAATATACGAGGTCTTTTCGGAGTGGACACAATTTTTTATCTTTGTAAAAATTTTCGGCTCGTAGCTCAGTTGGCAGAGCACGTGACTCTTAATCATGGGGTCGTGGGTTCGAACCCCACCGAGCCGACAAATATTTTATAAGAAACTGCATTTTATGTGGTTTCTTTTTTTTTTAACCCGAAAAATTCATAATTTTTCTACGCTTAAGAATTACCAACAAATTTGGTGTTTTTAAAACCCCAAATTTGGGTACTTCTAATGCGGGGTTCCCCGCTTTACTTTCCACTATCCATCG